>JACZXR010000411.1 GCA_022571535.1 Deltaproteobacteria bacterium
AAAGAAACTCTATGGTGGGAGCCTAACGTCTAAGCTCAGCCGCCCTGAGCGTGCCGAAGGGTCGGTCTGGAGCGCCAGGTTGGGTGTAGAGTGCGAGAACACAAAACTCAGCACTACGACTTTAACAGCGGCAGTCGACTGGCGTAGTAATCCCAGGCACGATTGAATGAGTTTTCCTTGGGGATATAATTAGAAAGCCTAGCAACCTCTTTGTCGGTATAGAAAATCGGTGTTCCCAGGCATCGTGCCCGGTAGGTGAGTCTGGCAGTCTCCTCTAAATATATGGCCGTGACAGTTGCCTGATTTAGGTTTGGATATGGGGGACGTTGCAACTTATTTAACCTTCTGAAGGTTATCAGGGCTTGAGTAGGGGGTCAGGCTTTTGAAGTTTTGATATGAGATGGGTGTAGGGGGTCAGTCGTGATATTTGATTCTGCTGAAAAACCTCCTATTTACGAAAATTAGGGAGATCGAAAATGATTAGTCAAGCTCAGAAAATTGATTGTAGGGTATTTGTGGGCGAAAAATATTTTTGTTTTTTCCGAAACAGACTTTTTCAGCAGAATCACAAATGATATTCTTGAGATCTTTGGTTGTTTTACAATGTAATTTGAATGACAATATCATGCCCGTCCCCCTTCTCGCGACCCTTCTGTGGATTCTTGTTTTTCAATTCATGGGCTCATGATTCCATTGACGTTCCTTTCAGGTTTTACTAGCATCCAGCTTACGAGCAGACAACAGTTAAATGGAGGTATCTCTATGGGCAAGTTCCGCATTGATCTGCACGGACGCCTTCAAGAATGGGTCGCGCAGGAAAAGGGGTACTTTACGGACGAGGGGTTGGACTACGAGTTTGCCACCGCGTATGCTGCGGGGTCGTCTGGCTATGCTTTAGTACAGTCCACCGAGACCGCTGCTCCCGAGGTAAAGCGAGGAGCCTTCGAATCCATCGAGCGGGGCCGCGCTGCCGACATCAGCTGTGCGTGTCACTGGGCGGTCAACATGGCCTCGGCCGCAAGGCATGGGCGAATGTGGGGGCATGCTTATACTGTGACGCCCGGGGCTATAGTCGTACCTCCAGAGTCTTCGGTTAAGAAGCCCAGCGACATGGTCAACACCGAGGTGGGTGTGGGCTATCACTCGGGTAGTCATTTTTCAGCCCTCCAAGCACTAGAAAAAGTCTTCAATCCTGATGAAATCAAGCTGCGCTTTATCGGCCAGTCTCAGGACCGCCTTGCCGCAGTGCTGGATCGCAAGGTTGATTCCGCCAACGTGTTTGGCGCTCCGTTGTACGTAGTCGAACAGCAAGGGTTCCGAAAGATCTTGGACACGACGTTTATGATCGGCTTCATCTTGCACGGAGATATAGATGTAGAGGACGTTAAGCGTTACTTCAGGGCGCTGCAGCTGGCGCAACGAGACATCGACCTAGAGCCAGCGCGTTATAAGCACTATTTCCTCAAAGAGTTGCCTGAGAAGTACCATTCGATGATCGACATCAGCGGGTTCGGACCAGGTGAGCGACTGGTATTTGAACCTTACACCCGGGAAATGTTTGAACGGACGCAGCGGTGGATGGAGAAGTGGAAGCTCTTCCCAGAGGATCAGATGGGGACAGCCGAGTACGGCCTTGCGGTTTTGCTTCAGGGATGACCTGCAACGTTCAGGGGGGTCAGGTCTATTGATTCTTATTTTTGATCAGTTACGCCGCCTTCGGCCTGCTGCATTCATAAAGCTCATCGGGTTACTGGAAAGAAGTCCGTCTTGGGGGTCATGCGTGATAATTGCGAATCTCGGGGGTCTGGCTTTGATATCTTGACTGTTTGAGAGTCCCTCCCTATCCCAAATCTTACCTCGGAAGCTGTTACTGCAATAGTTCAAGATTTGACCCTCTCAACTTCCTTTTTCAACCTTCGTCCTGGAATTGCTGAAGATTAAACAGCGTGCTATCCTAACCGAAAGGTGAAAGCCATGAATAAGAAAGAGTTGATCATTACAGAAATCCAGCAGGTTCCGGAACCTCTACTGGAAGAGGTCCTTGATTTTGTTCGTCTCCTCAGGGCCAAGCACACGCAGGAGAAGCTGGAGATCAGCCTACTGAGCGAATCCTCACTCGCGAAAGATTGGTTGAGACCAGAGGAGGACGATGCTTGGCGAGATTTGTGAAAGGTGATGTGGTCGTTGTTCCCTTTCCATTTTCGGATCTAACGCAAGCCAAAAGACGTCCAGCTCTAGTTGTCGCAGAATTAGAAGGAGATGACCTCATTCTTTGTCAGATAACCGGCCAAAGGACCAGGGACAGATACGCCATTTCCATTGATGACGAAGACTTCGAGACAGGGAGCCTCAAACAAAGGAGCAATGTGAGGCCCAACCGTCTCTTCACTGCAGATCGGCAGATCGTCTTATACCAAGTAGGCCATCTTAAGCCTGACAAAGTTGATGAAGTGATTGGGAAGATAGTGGAGATCTTAGAGCCCTGACCAGTGTCATTGTCGACAACGTTCCTGATACCGCATCCGCACGCTGGCATGATCCCACCTTCAGGGTGTGGCCACTGCAATCAGTCCACCACTTGAGAGTATTCTTTTTGGCCTTCTTTTTTTTCGTCTGCCCAAATCCTTCGCAGGCTCCCTTAACATTCAATAAGTATCCCAGCACACTTAGGAGGCAGCTGCTCGGACAACATTCCGATCAGGTCCACGAACACCTAATAAGCCGCCCTCGCATGATACACTTCGTCCTGTACGTTCTCGTGATTAGTGACATGGTCAAAACCCATCTGGTGACGCTCCCTGGGCTCTTCGCCGTATGACGATAGGTTGGGCTTTGTCTGCTCAAACCTCAGCAAAAAAGCAGAAAGTCCCTTTTTCCCAAACCGCTCATTCACGAATTAGTCGGCGTACTCGCCAAGAAATTCAGCCGTAACCGGGAAGAGTTGGCGCATGTGGCTGTGTACCTGTCCGAAATTGCAGAACTGGTTCGTCCCGGGCGGCGGCTGAAGGTCCTCGATGATGAGCCAGACAATCGTACGATCGAGTGTGCCGTGACGGGAAGGGCGGCTGCCATTGTCACCGGTGATAAGGCGATGCTCAGGCTCAGTGAGTACAAGGGAATACGAATCATCACACTCAATGACTACCTTACCTACACCTAGACCTCTCGCTTTCACCAGCTCATCCTACGGCCTTACACTTTCTCTTGGCTCACTGCCCAAAAAAGAAATTGCAAAGGCCGTAGAGCGCCGACTCGATCCGTTACCGAAGGGGAGACCTCCTAAAATGGCTATCAGTTAATCGAGTC
>JACZXR010000412.1 GCA_022571535.1 Deltaproteobacteria bacterium
CTTCACGGACAAAGGCCGGTTTCCATCCGAAGCCGAACCGGACTGCACGACGCGCCGCCTGCGCATAGGGTCCGCGAACCTGTCCGACATAAGGTTTCAAGAAACCTGCGGGGATCACTTGGATATCGGGATTGATCTTCAGAACAAAACGTTGAAGCAGTGCGAGGATCCTTCTAGGGTCCTGTTGTGGAACCAGGCGCATGCTGATCTTGGCCTCGGCCCATGATGGAATGGCCGTCTTGACACCGGGGCCCTGGTACCCCCCGGAAATCCCATGAACCTCGAACGTAGGCTCGGTCCAGATCCGACGCATCACCTCCAATCGGTTCGTGGTTTTAAGACGCTGAAGGCCATGGGCCTTCATGAAACGGGAAACGTTAAAGCCACTGGAGGAGAATCCCTTGATCTCTTTTTGACTGACCGGAAGGACATCGTCATAAAATCCCGGGATCTTCACCCGACCGGATTTCGCATCATAACAGGCATCGATGATCTGGCACAGTTCGGCAATGGGATTACAGGCTACGCCGCCCGTTAAACCCGAGTGGGCGTCTTTGGAAGCGGTCTGAAGCACCAACCTTGCAGCCAACAGTCCACGCAACCCGTAGGGTACGGCCGGTCGGCTCTTGCCCAGCCAGATGGTGTCCGAAACCAGAACTGAATCGGTCCGGTTCTCACGGTGCATTTTTTTTATAAAGTCCTCGAAATGTGGGCTCCCGATCTCTTCTTCCAGTTCCCAGATAAACTGAATATTGATAGGGATCCCATTTTGGCTTTTAGGCTTCTCCTCTTATTCATTCTTACATACCTTGTGATCCTCCTCATTAAGGTATGTTTTTCCTCAAGCAGGAAGAAGCACCTACGGTGGCCCCAGGAGCGTGACGATAAAGGGGAGGAAATGGTCCTGGATCCCCAGTGTCAGAGCTACCTCGCTAGGAACGAAGCGATATTTTCCCACGGTTACTATTTCTGTAGTGAGGAGTGCGCTCACCTTTTCGTTAGAACAATAAAAGGAGGCGATTCCACGAAATCGTAAATCTGGACCTACGATGGTCATTAGCTATGCATAA
The DNA here is from genome assembly GCA_022571535.1 of Deltaproteobacteria bacterium. Classification (GTDB taxonomy): domain Bacteria; phylum Desulfobacterota; class Binatia; order UBA9968; family CAXXLF01; genus JACZXR01. The sequence continues at coordinate 1,071 of JACZXR010000412.1, forward strand.
GTCCACAAAAGAATGGGTGAGGAACGGTTATGCCAACCTATGAATTTCTTTGTAAGAAATGTAACAAGGTCTTTGGTAACAGTTCAATTTAAGAAATCCTTCAGCCGCACTGCTTGGCGCCTCGATCCCCAGCTTCCATGCGAGACCTCGAACACCCCTGGTAATTGTGTGCCACATTGGTTGCAGTTTCCCTTATCATCAAGGTTCCAGGCAGTGAGGCGGAACCAATCTCTCCCAACGAGTTTCTGTCCACATTTGTGGCAATATGTGCTACCGCCTTCTTCATCGTGGACATTACCTGTGTAGGCGTAGCGCACGCCGTTCTCCAGAGCTATTTCGCGCGCCATAGTCAGTGTCTCTGGTGGCGTTGGAGGATGGTCCATCATTTTCCAATCTGGGTGGAATGCGGTGAAATGGATCGGGACCTCTGGACCTAGATTATCAATTGTCCACCGGGTCATTTCATCTATCTCCTTCGGTGAGTCATTTTCCCCTGGAATCAGAAGGTTGGTAATCTCGAACCAAACCTTCGTTTCATGTTTAAGATACACTAGAGTGTCTAGGACCGACTGGAGGTGTCCTCCTGTCAATTTCCAATAGAAGTCCTCTGTGAATGCCTTGAGATCGACATTCGCGGCGTCCATGTAGCGGTAGAATTCCTTGCGTGGTTCATCACAGATATATCCTGCTGTAACAGCTACTGTTCGGATGTTGTACTCTCTACAGGCCTTGGCGACATCGATGGCGTATTCCATGAAGATGACGGGATCATTGTATGTGAAAGCCACCGCACGACAACCGAGTTCCTTAGCGACACGCGCGATTTTCTCTGGGCTCGCCTCGTCCGCTAGAGTGTCTATCTCTCGACTTTTGGATATGTCCCAGTTCTGGCAGAAACGACAGGCAAGATTACAACCTGCTGTACCAAAGCTCAGAATCGGTGTCCCCGGCAAGTAGTGGTTAAGCGGTTTCTTTTCAATAGGGTCAATACAGTATCCGGATGAGCGACCGTAAGTGGTGAGAACGACCTCTCCTCCTTTATTCGCGCGAACGAAGCACATCCCGCGCTGTCCCTCCTTCATTTTGCAAGCGCGGGGGCAGACATCACACTGGATACGCCCATCGTCGACAACATGCCAGTACTTGGTCGGAATTACCGTTCCGGGCGGAAGGTCATCGAGGGTCTCGGTGCCTGCTACTCCCATGTAATGCAAATCGCCCATTAAAAAAGCGCTGGTCCCACTTCATCCAAAAGGTCTATGAAACAGGCCCGCTTATTTGCCCCAAGTGCCGGGGGGAGATGCGCATCTTGACCAGGCTGAGATCGTTAAGAAAATCCTCCACCACTTGGGTCTAAGTCTAGGGGAGCAACCCGATGCCCAACCGGTAGAGGCCCCCCGAAAAAAGAGATCACTGTTGACCCTTCTTATAGCCAGTTAATTTAAAAAAATCCAGCTCCTAAGCCGAAGGAAACGCCCAGGTCTGCCTGGAAGCTGGCACTGGCTCTACCCCGGCAGCAGTCCACATCGGGCCGCCGTTTTCGTTTCAAGTGGCGCTAGGACTCAATTAAAGCGTCGATTAATTGCGTTCTGGGATGAAATCGGCCTGTAAGTGCCCGCCAATACGCCGTTTTTTAGCCTATTGACATGCCTCTATGAATTGACTAGAAGGGCACCTTGAGGAGTCAGTTAAGGCCTCCCCCCATCATTAATGAGGTAATTATGAAATTCAGGACCATCGGGCTTATCAGTACCCTAGCCCTCGGATTGCTCGCCGCGCCGTTGCCCGCCGAGGCGCAGCAGACGGGAAAAATCCACCGGATAGGTTTTCTATTCCACGGAATCGCTGCACGCGACAAAAGCCTTCTAGCTGCTTTTAAGCAAGGGCTGAAGGAGTTGGGATATGTGGAGGGTAAAAACATCGTCATCGAGCAGCGATATGGAAAACGCCACCAGCTACCTGCCCTTGTAGCCGAGCTAGTCCGCCTCAAGGTCGATATCATCGTTACGAGTCCCGCAGGGGTGCTCCCAGCCAAGAAAGCGAGCAGCACAATCCCTATCGTCATGACCTACAGTGCCGATCCTGTTCGACAAGGCTTGGTCGCCAGCCTTGCGCACCCTGGTGGGAACGTCACGGGGCTGTCGGACTTCCACGGCGACTTGGTCACCAAACGGCTTGAACTTCTCAAGGAGGTCGTCCCTTTGGCATCTCGTGTCGCCGTCCTCTTCAATCC
>JACZXR010000413.1 GCA_022571535.1 Deltaproteobacteria bacterium
GCGGCTTGCCGCGGGGTATTCTAGTAACCTGATTTCACTTTGTGTCCTTCGTGCTCTTCGTGGTGATATTTCTCTCTTGGTAAACAGATAAGAGACTGCGGCCGGTTTCACTGGTCTGCTAAACCGTCAGCTCCTGTGACATGTGATAGTATTTGTCTACCACGAAGCACACGAAGGTCACGAAGAATTTAGAATTTGAAATCTGAAATTCGCAATCCCGAAGGGGATGTGCCTACGCCCCTCAGGACTCGGCCCTCGGTAGCTTGATGGCACCTCACATATGAACTCATTAATAACTTGATTCTACTAATCGAAAACCGACAACGAGGATTTTTAATCTCTACGGGTTAATTCCCCGCAGCTTGCTGCGGGGTAGTTCATTAGGAACCCCCTGTTTGAACGTGGCGTAGGGCTTCTTGTGATGATAGGATCCGAGGATACAAATGGCAATATTCAAAGCGATTGTTAGCCCCGATCCGAAATTGATCAGTCCAAGAAATCTTCCCTGATGGGCATCAGATCGCAACAAAGACGCCTTGGTAGCGTGAATCAGCAACTTACCTTTAGTATAGTTGGAGAACGATGATCAAAATTTCGGTGACTGCAGTCATACGGTGCCCAACACCTCAAAAAGCCCGATTATTTTTTTGGATCGGGGTTAGAAGTTTTCTTTTTGTCATGGTCTTGGCCATCCTGCTGTCCACTTGGCGCTCAGGACATGCTCAGACAGACAAACGAAATGGCATGATAATGATCCCGGCTGGATCATTTGTTATGGGAAGCAATGACGGTCCGGAAGACGAACGGCCGGCTCACCGGGTGGAGCTCAAAGCGTTCGCCATCGACCGAACGCCGATTACTAATGCACTGGTTGCCGCTTTTCTTAACGCGGTAGGGCCGATCAATTCCAACGGGGAGAGGCTTTTTGATGTCGATGATAATGATGCGCGCATTCACCGGAGAGATGGGAGGTGGAGTGCCGACCCGGGCTTTGAGAATCATCCGGTGGTCGAGGTCTCTTGGTTCGGTGCGAGGGACTATTGCGCCTGGGTGGGAAAGCGTCTACCCACTGAGGCGGAATGGGAAAAGGCCGCCCGTGGAAAAGATGGCCGCAACTATCCCTGGGGGGATAGTTCTCCAGATCGTACCAGAGCACAGTTCAATGCGGGATGGAACGAGACTGCGCCTGTAGGCAGTTTTCCTAAAGGGGCAAGCCCTTATGGTGTATTTGATCTTGCCGGTAACGTCTGGGAATGGGTTAGCAGTGCCTACCTCCCTTATCCCTATAGCCCTTCCGACGGCCGCGAAGACCTAAGGGCAGGTCCAGTACGGGGAACTAGGGGTGGGGGTCACGATTCCCCGCCCGAAGAGTTGACCACGACGCAACGTGGTCGAAACCTTTCGCGCAACTTCCGTTCAGGTCACCACAACATTGGTTTCCGCTGTGCTCGTTAGCCGACTTGCGGTCTTCGAGGGTCGGGTTTGTCGAGTTTGGCAGGGGATTCTCCGAAAGGGCTGTGGTAGAATAGAGATTTTATAACCACTGTGACTGAAAAATTTGTGGTTGGTCAAGTGATATTCAAGTTCTCCAAGGCGATCGGCTTGATTTTGTGGCTTGTAGCTGTGCTCGGCTCATCGCAGGTCATCGCTCAACGTGGGCCTACTCCTGTAGAGGTTGTGCCGGTGGTAGCCGGAATCCTCCAGGAAGAGGTTTCGTTCATCGCTTCCTTCGAGGCCGACGTCAGCACAACTGTGGGGGCGGTGGTGGCCGGTCGGGTCATCGAGGCCAAGGTGCGGGAAGGGGACCGTGTGGTGTTGGGGAAGACCGTACTCATCCAGCTCGATCGAACCTGGAGGGGAATTGCCCTCAGGGAAGCAGAGGCATCGGTCGCCAGGGCCCGACAAAAATGGGACAGGCTCAAACGAGGCTATCGGTCGGAGGAGGTTGCCCAGCGGCGGGCCGAGGTCGAGGAGGAGAAGGCGTTCCTCGCTCGATCAGAGCAGGACTTCAAAAGGGCGGGGCGCCTTTATCACGATGAACTTATCAGCCTCTCTGAGTTCCAGCGGTTCCAGGCAGATTATCTTGCTGCCAAGCAAAAGCAAGTGAGGGTCCTGGCAGCTCTTCTGTTGGCCGAGACCGGCCCGCGTGAGGAGGAGATTGCCGAGGCCGAGGCTGAGTTTCGTGAGGCTAAAGCCCGGTACGATAAGATCGCCTATGATCTCGATCAGACCACGCTACGCGCGCCCCTCACGGGCTATATGGTCGAGAAGTATGTGGAGGTCGGCACCTGGGTGAATCCCGGCGATCCGGTAGCCGACCTGGTTGACATCGACCCGATCTATGCGGTCGGTCCCGTGGGGGAGCGCAAGATTGCTCTCTTCCGTAAAGGCCTTCCCGCCACTGTCGTGGTGGATGCCTTTCCCGAACAGAGCTTTCGAGGTACCGTCACTCACATTGTTCCGCGTGCAGATCCACAAAGCCGTACCTTCCCCGTGAAGGTGCGAATATCCAATCGAGACGGGCGTCTGAAAAGCGGCATGCTCGCACGCGTCACGGTAAAGGTGGGAGAGGGACGTTCGGGATTTCTGGTGCCCAAGGATGCCGTGGTACGTCACGGGATCGATGAGGTCATCTTTATCGTCGAAGATGGGCTGGCGAGGCAGTACAAGGTCAAGACCGGCCGGGCTGTTGAGGGGCTTATGGAGGTTTATCACGGCACCCTTAAATCTGGCCAAGAGGTAGTGATCTTGGGGAACGAATCTCTTAGCGACGGAGCGAAGGTTCGGAAAGTAAACCACGGCGACCGAGGTGTGGCACCGAGGTCTCGATGAAGCTGATCGAGTTTTGTGTTCGCTATCCTGTCACGGTGTGGGTAGGAGTTCTTCTGGCTCTCCTCTTCGGCGCCATCTCCCTTTTTCGCCTCCCTGTGCAGATGATCCCCACGGTGGACCGCCCTGAAATTACTGTTGAGACAGAGTATCGCGGGGCGGCCCCCTTGGAGGTAGAGCGGGAGATCACCGATCGGTTGGAGGAGAAGCTCAACGCGGTGCAGAGCCTCCGCGAAATATCCTCGACCTCCATTGAGGGGAAGTCCACTATCATCCTCAAATTCGACTGGGGCACGAACAAGGACATCGCCCGGCTCGACGTCTCGGAGAAACTCGATCTTGTTACAGGTATCCCGCCCGATGCCGAGGAGTCTCGGACCCGTGCTGTCAACAGCGACGAGGAAAGCCCGATTGCATGGATCATTATTGAAACAACGAGCGACCTAAATGAAATTTGGGAGGAAGTGGAAGAT
>JACZXR010000414.1 GCA_022571535.1 Deltaproteobacteria bacterium
CAGCTGAGTTGGGTTTAAACGAGAGGCAGGCCAGGCGCGCAGCGCTGCTTCATGACATCGGGAAAGCGGTGGATCATGAAGTCGAGGGTTCTCACGCGATTATTGGGGCAGAACTGGCCCGCAAATATGGGGAGTCCCCCAAGATTGTGAATGCGATTGCTGCCCATCACGAGGAGGTGAAGGCGGAGACTATCTTGGCCCCGTTGGTGGACGCTGCAGATGCTTTATCGGGTGCGCGGCCTGGGGCGCGTCGAGAGATGGTCGAGACTTATGTTCGGCGCCTCGAGGAACTGGAACGAATCAGTAATTCCTTCAAGGGAGTGGAAAAATCCTACGCGGTCCAGGCAGGGAGGGAAATCAGAATCATTGTCCAGAGCAATGTTGTTTCTGATGAGGAAGCTGCCCGCATGGCACGAGAGGTTGCCCTGAAGATCGAGAGTGAAATGACTTATCCCGGGCAGGTCAAGGTAACGGTGATTCGTGAGGTGCGAGCTGTAGACTATGCCCGGTAGGGCGCTGTCAGCTCGAAGCTATGCGTATCTTGGTATTAGGGGATGTTGTGGGGAGGCCAGGACGAGAGGCCATCAGGGGAATCATCCCATCCTTCGTCAAGAGCGACAAGATTGATCTGGTGGTAGCCAATGCAGAGAATGCGTCGGGGGGCATAGGTGTCGACATCAAAGGTGCTGAGGAACTGTTCTCGGCGGGTATACAAGTGCTTACCTCAGGGAATCACGTCTGGAAAAAGAAGGAGATTTAGTCTTATCTAGAAGCTAACCCCCGTCTCCTCCGCCCAGCGAACTATCCGGATAGGGCACCGGGTCGCGGGTGGCTTGAGTGGGAACATGAGGCAAGACTCCGTGCCCTCATTATAAAACTCGAGGGCAGGATATTTATGCGCAATCTCGAAGATCCTTTCCGGTGTGTTGATAAAATCCTTCAAGGGCACGCCCAATTTTCTCCGGCGGTTCTTGTCGATATGCATGCTAAGGCAACTTCAGAGAAAAACGCTATGGGATGGTTCCTAGACGGGAGGGTTTCATTAGTTTTCGGTACTCACACCCATGTTCAGACGGCTGATGAGCGAATTTTGCCGGGGGGTACGGCCTATATTACGGATATTGGGATGTGCGGTCCCATGGATTCCGTTATCGGGGTTGAGAAAGAGACAGTCATTGAGGGGTTTTTGAGCCAGCTACCGCGCCGATATGAGGTAGCCCGTGGTGATGTGATTGTCCAGGGGGTCCTCTTGGATGTGGATGAGGCATCGGGTAGGGCAAAAGAGATCCTGCGGATTCGCATTCCCTGGAAGAAGGCAGGCGTATGAAGGTGGACCCTCAAGAGCAGCTACGAGTGATTCGCCGCGGCGTAGTGGAGATCATGAATGAGGACGAGCTTTTGCAAAAACTCGCTCTCGGGAGGCCTTTACGAATCAAGGCTGGATTTGACCCAACGGCACCAGACCTTCATTTAGGCCATACTGTCCTGGTCCAGAAGATGAAGCAGTTTCAGGACTTGGGTCATCAGGTGATTTTTTTAATTGGAGACTTTACCGGGATGATTGGGGATCCTTCAGGCAAGTCGGAAACCCGTAAACAGTTGACCCGCGAGGAGGTGCTAAAGAACGCTGAAACCTACAAGGAGCAAATCTTTAAGATCCTCGATGCGGAAAAGACTCTGGTTGAGTTCAATAGCAAATGGATGGAAAAGGTGGACGCAGGAGGACTCATAGAATTAAGCGCAAAATATACGGTGGCCCGGATGTTGGAGCGGGAAGATTTCAAGCAGCGGTTCCAGAGGCAGCAATCCATTAGCATTCATGAATTCCTCTATCCTTTGGTGCAGGGCTATGACTCGATAGTCCTCAAAGCTGATGTGGAGTTGGGGGGTACGGACCAGCGATTTAATTTGCTTATTGGCCGAGAGCTCCAACGAAGCGATGGCCAGGCCCCCCAGGTAGTCCTGACGATGCCTTTATTAGAGGGAACGGACGGCATCAACAAGATGAGCAAGACATTCAAAAATCACATCGGGATATGTGATCCTCCGGAAGAGATCTTTGGCAAGCTCATGTCCATATCAGACAAGTTGATGTGGCGTTACTATGAACTGCTGAGCGAAAAAAAGATTGAGGAGATCAATGAAATTCATGTCCGGGTAGAGTCAGGATCCGCCCGTCCTGTGGATGTTAAGAAATCTCTGGCCTACGAGATCGTCCTGCGCTTTCATGGCCGAGAGGCTGCAGAAGCGGCGCAGGATTATTTTGAGACACGGCATCAGAAAAGATCAGTTCCCAAGAATATTCGGAAGCGTTTTTCGCCGGCCGAGCGGGTTTGGATTTGTCAGCTCTTGGTAGAGCTTCAGTTCGCACGATCCAAGGGGGAAGCAAGAAGGTTGATTACACAACGCGCCGTCAGAGTTGATGGTAAAATCATCGTCGATGAGGGTTTTGAGTTTCAGAGAATGACCCACCGGGTGGTAGAGGTGGGAAAAAGCCGGATCGCCCAGGTTGACGTTGATCTCAAACCTGATTTTGGCACCTCCCCCTCTTGACAATGGTATCGCCTTCAACTATAACTTCAGATTGCTCGTCCTGAGCACTGCAATTGGTCTTTGAAAACTAAATAGTAGCGCTTGCTCTTTTGGGCAAGGACGGTTTAGGGCTCTCGTAAAGTCTACGAGACATAGCTATTGAAGTTAACATTCAGTCAATCCTCCGCTTCTTGGCGGATTGAAAATTTTGACTGGAGAGTTTGATCCTGGCTCAGAACGAACGCTGGCGGCGTGCTTAACACATGCAAGTCGAACGAGAAAGTCTCTTCGGAGATGAGTAAAGTGGCGAACGGGTGAGTAACACGTAGGTAACCTGCCTCCAAGACCGGGATAACCTGTTGAAAGATGGACTAATACCGGATAAGACCACAGGGGCTTCGGCCCTAGTGGCCAAAGGGTGGCCACTGCATGCAAGCTATTGCTTGGAGATGGGCCTGCGGACCATTAGCTAGTTGGTAGGGTAACGGCCTACCAAGGCAAAGATGGTTAGCTGGTCTGAGAGGATGATCAGCCACACTGGGACTGAGACACGGCCCAGACTCCTACGGGAGGCAGCAGTGGGGAATCTTGGGCAATGGGCGAAAGCCTGACCCAGCAACGCCGCGTGGGTGATGAAGGCCCTCGGGTCGTAAAGCCCTGTCGGGAGGAACGAATTCTCCTGGGGTAAATACCCCCAGGAAGTGACGGTACCTTCAAAGGAAGCACCGGCTAACTCCGTGCCAGCAGCCGCGGTAAGACG
>JACZXR010000415.1 GCA_022571535.1 Deltaproteobacteria bacterium
TTGACGCCCCTCTTTTAATCCCCAGTTCGGCAGAGGCTAAAAACTGTCAATTCTGATTGGGCTCAGACCCGCTCTGGGCTTGGGTTTGCTCGGTGTTGGAGGGCTAGGACTCAATTAAAGAGCTATTTAAATGCGTCTCAGCAGTATTTTGGCGTGCTTGTACTCGGTTGTAAATCGCCGCCGTGTGGGCTTCGCCATCACTTCCCCTCCGAGGTGGATAATGGCATAACATCCATCGTTCCCATCATCAATTCCCTCCCCGCTCTCTACACTAAACTCTGGGAGGGTAAGTGTCTCACTTTATTCATGGTTAAAATTAGATTAACTCCCAGCAAGCGTTTGTATTAGAAAGGGGCACGCTTTACCTACCCGCGACTCTTCAGCGCAAGGAACAAAGTCGTTTCCCCCCGTCGGACAAGGAGCAGGAGACCCTTCCCTTTTTTGATCTTGGCAATTTCATTTCGGAAGTCTCTGAGGTCGCGAATTCGGTTTCGATTAATCTCTAAGATGACATCTCCCCGGCGAAGGCCGGCCTCATCCCCCGGGCTTCCCGGCTCCACAGAGGAAACCACTATTCCCTCCGCCCGATCCAACCCCAAACTCTCTGCAATCTGTGGCGTGACTCTCTGGACCGTCAATCCCAAATTCTCTTTCTTTTCAACCGACGCCAGCACTTCCTCTTCCATCAGCTCTCCGATAGCCACCGAGAGAACCAGTTCTTTACCTTCCCGTACAACCTTCACCTTCACCTTCTTCCCTACCGGAGTCCGCGCAACAATGATGGGAAGATCATTCGATTCTTTGACCTTCATCCCATCAAATTCAATAATGACATCTCCTACCTTGACTCCATCTCGGTCTGCCGGTGCATCCTTAAAAACATTTGCAACCAGTGCGCCCCTAGCCTCATCCAACCCAAGCGACTTGGCAATGGCTGGAGTTACTCTCTGGATGGCTACTCCTAACCAACCTCTCGTGACCTTCCCCTTCAACTTGAGCTGGGGCAGCAACTCTTTGACTAGATTGATAGGGATTGCAAACCCAATACCGATATTACCCCCCCCCGACTGAAGATGGCGGTGTTAATTCCCACAACCTCCCCCCTCAAATTGATCAAAGGCCCACCGGAATTCCCCGGATTGACGGAGGCATCGGTCTGGATGAAGTTGTCGTATGGACCCGCCCCAATACGTCTCCCTTTCGCGCTTACGATCCCAGCTGTGACAGTGTGTTCAAGGCCGAAAGGATTGCCAATTGCCACGATCCATTCGCCCACTTCCAGCCGGCGCGAGTTTCCCAGCAAGGCAACCGGAAGGTCCCCCCCAGCATTAATCTTGATGACTGCAATATCCGTTTTCCGATCTCTTCCTACGACCTTGGCCTCAAACTCCCGCTCATCGGAGAGCCTGACCACGATCTTCTCCGCATTCTCAACCACATGATTATTGGTTAAGATCAAGCCCTCACGATCAATGATGAAACCTGACCCCAGGCTCTTTTGACGGGACGGACCGCGTGGGAAAGGACCACCGAAATACCTCCTCCAAAATTCGCTAAAGGGATCCTTTTCTCCAAAAGGACTCTGAGAAAATGGAGCCTCTGGACTCACCTGAGTCGTAGAAATGTTGACCACAGCGGGGCTTAGTCGCTTCGCCAAACTAACAAAATTAGGCAAGCCCTGGCCTTGCTGGCTTGAGGCAGCCGCAAGAGATGCCTGAGCCGAATTACTAATATTGGGAGTGATACCTGTGAAGGGCAGTTGCAGGCGCACACCTGGCACAGTTCCAAGCAAGAAAGCAGTGACCAGAGCAGCGACAATGAGCATCTTGAGTCCGACTGTTTTACGCATTATCTCTTCTTCCTTTCTTCCCCATTATTAAAAAAGACCCCTGGGCCAGCTGGCACCAGGGGTCTTTGGCCTATTGTCTAGGTTATGAGATGCCCACAAGGCATAACTACATAGACCAGTAGGGAAAAGATGCTTGATCCTGTTGCATTTTCCGAACCCGCTTCCCTACTGGTCCTTCTCCTTCTCTAGCACAATCCGGTAGCAAACTGGTAGCAGAAAACCCATCGGATTGCCCTTTTAACTAGTGACACACAGGAGACGATATCACCCCTAGCTTTTAGCTGAGATGCAATTCATGGGATGTCATTTAAGCGGCACTTCCTCAGGGGCGAAAATGAGTCAATTCTAAATGGGCTGGAACCCGCTCTGGGCCTGGGTTTGCTCGGTATTAGACCCCCAGGACTCAATTAAAGAGCTAATGAATTGCGTCCTACGAGTCGTTGCAAAAGGCCTCAGCATCATGGGGATAGTGAAGACATACTGCCTATGGGGTAAGGGGTACAAGATTTCTTCGGTGATCCATTCCCCGAACATCAGGACCCTTTTCTGGTGACAGGAGGGGCAGAAGTACCGTCCCTTGCAGGAGAAGGCGAGAAGAACCTCGTAGTGGCAGCTCCTACACTTGATTCGGGCGAAGCCTTTTTTAATCTCGGCTAGTTATGCGTTAAATGGGCTGGTTAGGCAGAATCCCATCTCAGCAGTCCTCACAGAGGATGCTTGGCTCTTCAATTGTTCCCTGCCCCCTGATTATCGGAACGCCCAGGTTTTTACCAAACTAGAAATTGATTTAGAACTATTTGAATCCATCTTGGGTTTACAGTAAAGTGTTTGCGCTCTAAGTGAGCCAATACATATTGAATAGGGGAGGGTTGTAAATTCATGGCTAGCGAAAGTGTCTTACGGGAGAAACTTGCCACGTGTGTTCGGATCATGAACATGCAGGGGCTCATGGGACTCTTCGGACATGTGAGCACCTATCAACCGGAGAAGGATCGCATCTATTTCTCGCCCAGCAGAGGAGCGGACAAATCCATCGTGAAGCCCGATGACCTGGTCGTGGCGGACCTCGAGGGAAAGGTCCTTGATGGTAAGGGGTCTGTCCCCAAAGAGTGGCCCATCCATACGGCCGTGCACAGGGCTCGACGGGACGTGCTGGCGGTGGCGCACCTTCATTCACCCTATTCCACCCTGTTCGCCGTTGCCAGGTGCCCGTACCGCCCCGTTACGCTTCAAGGCGCTATCTTCGGGGACGGGATCCCTGTATTTAAGGACCCGCGTTTGATTACAACGCCCGCGTTGGGTGGAAAAGTCGCCAAGTTGATGGGGAAGAAACGGAATCGACCCAATGCCCCGTTCAAGGCGAAGGTTGCTCTGGCGGCGGTTAAGGAGGTCAAGACGGTCAGTGAACTAGCGAGTCAGTATCGAGTCCATCCGACCCAGATT
>JACZXR010000416.1 GCA_022571535.1 Deltaproteobacteria bacterium
CGCCCGAAATGATAATATCCCCTTTCAAATTGACTTTGGACTTGACCAGCATCTCCACCGCCGCGAGATAACAAGGGAAGGCGCACTTCATATTGACCAACCCTCGCCCGTATATTCGGTCATCCTTCACCAGGGTCGGATGAGGATTATCGAAATGGTCCATATGACCGCAGAACATGAGCGTAGCACCATCTCCGCTTCCCTTCAGCGTGCCGATCACGTTAGGCCTTCCCTCCTCCACCTCCTGGTAGTTAACTTCCATGCCGAGCCGCTCGAACTCTCCACCGAGATACTCGGCAAGCGGTTGTTCCTCGCCGGTAAAGCTGACAATGTCGGCCAGGTTCTTGGTAATCTCGATCAAGCGAGCTCTGTCGAGCTGCTCAAACATTTTATCCATCATGCATTGCCTCCTCACAGTTCGTTTATCACAGGGCCAAATTTACAGACAAGACCAACAAGGAATAACGTGGACCAAAACCATTCGACCAGGGTTAATAGGTACGTGATTGTCCAAGACCATGAAGACAATGGAAGAACAGGGACGATTAAAAATGTTCCAACTACGCCGCTAGTCGATGCTTCCTTCCTGTCTGAGGAGACGTCGGATACGGGGCACCAGCCTTGTAAACTCTTGAGTCTCCATCGTCCTCATCACGCGTGGCCGAGGCAGATCCACGGGGACGATTTCTTCGATATGCCCTGGCCGGGGGGACATGACAGCAACGCGGTCTGAGAGAAAAACAGCCTCTGGAATACTATGGGTTATAAATAGAATCGTTTTCCGGCTCTCCCTCCAGATCCGGAGAAGCTCCAGGTTCATCCGTTCCCGCGTCAGTGCATCCAAAGCACCGAAGGGCTCATCCATCAAGAGCAGGGACGGATCGTGAATTAGGGCACGGCAAATGGAGGCCCGCTGCTGCATGCCCCCTGATAACTGATAGGGGTATCTGTCCTCAAAACCCGAGAGGCCCACCATTTTCAGAAGATCCATGGCCCGCGGTCGGTATTCCTTGATATTCAGCCTGCGCACCTCTGCCTGAAGCAACACGTTTCCAAGGATCGTTCGCCAGCTCATGAGGACGGGATTCTGAAACACGATCCCCACGTCGGGTGTCGGGCCAACAACCAAAGTACCGTTGACCGCAATGCCGCCGCCGGTAGGAACAAGGAGACCAGCAATAATACGGAGAAGGGTACTCTTGCCACACCCGCTTGGTCCCACGATGGAAAAAAACTCTCCCTGCCTCGCTCCGAAATCGACTTTCTCAAGCGCGTGGACCATCCCCTCGTTGGAATTGAAGACCATGGAAAGGTTTTCCACGAGGATGGTGGTTTGCATGACAGAGCTTCACTCGGTGAGCGTCGCAATCAAGTTATATCGAACACGGGGTTTGAATCCCTGTGTTCGACCAAAGTGGAGAGCTACCGCTTCTCCCCTTTGGAAACCCCATCGGCTTTATGTCCGCCTCAAGAGGCGGGGTTTACATTAAATCAATTGCGGGCGGCCGTTTTTGCTTTTCTTTATCGAGAAGTGGACATCGGGATAAACTCATTGGTGAAGTACCGTTCGACAGGAAGCTTTTTCTTTAGCCCCCCGTATTGGAGCAATATCTCCTGTGCCTTCTCCCAATCCCTCTTGTCCATCCAGCCCAAAGGTTTTCCCTTGGTGTTCTCAGTATGAAAAAGCGGAAAGCTCGCTTTAAGTTCCCTGAGCGTCGTGGAACGTTTTCGTTCTTTAAACTGCTTGAGCGCTGCGTCCACGGCTGCATCCGGATTCTTCTGTGCAGCAAGCAATCCCCTGGTAATAGCCCGCAGGAATCCCCGAATGGTGTCTTTCTCTTTTAATGTCTTCGTGTTGACAAGAATACCTGTCCCGAGCAGAGGGGCACCATAGTCTCCAAAGCGCAGGACATTGAGCTTGACACCTGTTGCTTCTATCTGAGGGACCTGCTCGTTGACGTATGCAACGATGGCATCGATCTTGCCTTGCAGGAGTGCTTCGCGCTTGGTCCCTCCGGATGAGAGTTGTACTACCCTGACCTTATCCTTGAGATTATTGACGGCAAGAAACGCCGGCAGGACAGCCTGATCCCCTCCGCCGGCGGTGACCGCAATCGATTTGCCTACAAGATCGGCTGGCTTCATAATCCCAAGCTCCGTACGCGAGACAACCGACATTGGATGGGTCTGCAGAATATCGTAGATCCCTATGACCGGAACTCCCCGGGCGATCCCCTTCATCATGGTTCCATAGTCGGCGGTTCCAAACATTTGCTTTCCCGCCCCCATCAGTTTCACACTGGTACCCGAACCGGTTCCGGTAAGAATCGTCACGTCCAACCCCTCTTTCTCGAAATAGCCCAGCTCCTTGGCATAATAATAAGCGGGCGCATGACCGTAGAGGACCCAGGAATAGCGGAAGGTTACCTTCTGCAATTTTTCCGCGGACGCCTCCGAGACCAGGATGGACCCAAGGAAAGCAATACCTACCGCTAGCCCAAAGCGAAAGCACCTGTAATTGATACGCATAAATTCACCTCCTTCAATAAACTTGGCTTTACTTTCTACTACTATAGGTCGCGATTTCAATCCTCCCCTTCTTCTCCCCTGCCGGTCAAGCGATGACCCTGCGCTCCTCTTCCCGACGGAACGTTACATACCATGGAATAAAAATCTTTTCCAACCAACGGATGAGCCAGAAAAAGCTGACCCCAATAGCCGAAACCACAATAACGGTGCCAAACAACAGCTCCGAGTTCGTATCACTGTTGGCGAGCACGATGAGATATCCCAACCCCCTGTCGGATCCCACATACTCCCCCACAATGGCGCCGCTGGTTGCAAAGGCCACGGCAACCTTCGCCCCGCCGAAGAAATACGGAAGAGAGTTCGGAAACCGACTCTTCCAGAAGATCTGCCATTTACTCCCCGACATGGAGCGAACCAGATCGATCATGTCAGTTTCGACGGCATTCATGCCCGTCACCGTGCTGATGACGATCGGAAAATAAGACATGAGGAAGCTCACGATAATCTTTGGGGCAAGGCCAAAGCCAAACCATATGATCAGAAGAGGGGCCACCGTGATATACGGGACCGTTTGCAAAAATACCAGAACAGGTGAAATAGCCCTATCCATGATCCGCGACCAGGACATTAGAAAGGCCGTGAACACCCCGATAATCACACTAAGGAGGAAGCCGCCCATAATCTCGGAGATGGTCACCACCGCGTGGGTAATAAAGGTATCGTAGGAGCGGAAGACCTTGCCAAAGGCGGCAATGGGCGAGGG
>JACZXR010000417.1 GCA_022571535.1 Deltaproteobacteria bacterium
GGGTAGAGAAGCGGATTAAAGGGGACTGGAAAATTAGGTCTCAGTCTGCAAAACTAGGGTCTTTAACTTCAGGGGTTATATTATGAAGAAAGAAAAAGTCATTAAGAAGCCAAAGGGACCGGATGACGGAATTCCGGCGGTTCCGCTGACTGTGGAAGGGTGGAACATTCTCCACACGATGTTTCGGGTGCGCTGGTCTTCCTGGAAAGCCCTCCCCCTGGTTGAGCGGCAAGCAGCTCTTGAGGAGACAATGGCCGTGATGGAAGAGATGGAGCGAAGAGAAGATGGGCAGAGTGCTTTCTTTTCCTTGCTGGGACACAAAGGAGACCTTATGGTCCTCCATTTCCGGCGCACGCTTGAAGAGCTGAACGACGCAGAGCTTAGACTGGCCAACCTCAGGATCGGCGACTTTCTGGAGGAGACGACTTCCTACCTGTCGGTTGTGGAACTTGGGTTATACCAGGCAACAGGCCGCATCTACACGGAGCTTGACGAGAAGGGGATACAACCCTTCAGCTCTGAATGGACTCAAGCAATAGAGGCTGAGGTGGCTGAGCACCGTAGGGCACTGGCACCACGTCTTTGGCCCAAGATTCCTCCGCGCCGCCATCTCTGCTTTTACCCCATGGGTAGAAAGCGAGGAGAGACTAAAAATTGGTACCAGGTTCCGATGAAGGAGCGCCAGAGGATGTTGCACGAGCACGGCCTTGTCGGGAGGCGGTACGCCCGTCGGCTCACACAGATCATCTCCGGATCCATGGGCTTTGACGACTGGGAGTGGGGAGTCGATCTCTTTGCCGATGACCCTTTGGAATTTAAGAAAATCGTCTACGAGATGCGCTTCGATGAGGTGAGTGCCGTTTACGCTCTGTTTGGTCCATTCTATGTGGGTCTCCGCTTCCCGGCGGCCGAACTTGCTACTCTCCTTCAAGGCCGGGCACCAGGCTTTCACCAGGTTTCATCGTCGAATGCTGGGTAGCTTATGAAGGGCCAGATACTGATTCTCAAGGCAGGTGAGCTGCCGCGGCGGGTGACCGATAGGCATGGTCCCTATGAGCGTGCGTTCCTTTCCCTTCTTGGGGAAAAGGGGCGCTTCGTGGTCGTCGATGCCCAAAAAGACTCTTTGCCTGAGCCAATGTGGGCGGGAATTATTGTTTCGGGATCTGCATCTTCAACGTACGGAGGGGAAATGTGGATCCGAAGGAGCGAGGAGTTTCTCAGGAAAGCAGCTGATAGAGAAGTTCCAATTTATGGCATTTGCTTCGGTCATCAACTTCTTGCTCAGGCCTTCGGCGGAAAAGTGGAAAAATGCCCGAGGGGCTGGGAGCTTGGAACTGTCCCTTTCCTGGTCGACCCCGAGGCTCGAGATGATCCTCTCTTTGCCGGACTACCCGAAGAGTTTGAAGTTCAACAAAGCCATGGGGATATCGTTAGCGAACTTCCAGTGGGGGCAGTTTGCCTTGGGAGTAGCTCACACTGGCCAATTCAGGCGTTCAGGCTTGGAGATAAGATTTGCGGGACACAGTTTCACCCTGAGTTTACACGGGCCATTATGGAAGACCTGGTCCACTCCCTCACCACCATCCTTCCCCCAGAGACGTTTTCCGACAACAGTGCAGATCGACCTGTTAAGGAGCGGATTCTCTCTGGTCTGCGCGAAAGCCTTCAGAGTCGAAATTGCTTGTGGAACTTTGTGAATCAGATTAGCAGGAGGGAGAGTCGGTGTTAAACCGTGGCACTTTTACTTAGGGCGGAAGAACTCAAGGGGATTCTCTCACTTGATGAGGCAATCTCTGCCGTTGAACAGGGCTTCCGGGACCAGGGAGAGGCTCCCACGTTTAGCCTGCCACGCCAACGGTTGATAGCCGACGACCGGCGCATCAGTGTACACTCTGGAGGATGCCTCAGTCTGGGCGTAGCGGGTACATTTATTCACTATGAGCGCTTTCGCTTTACACCTGAGGATCAGTCTTATGCCGGTGTCGGCAGGCGTGTATATGTCGTGTACGAGAGTGAGACTGCCAAGCTCCTAACCGTTATCGTTGGTTCACTACCTCTTTTCGAATTTGATAGGCCGGAAGACAGCGTGGCCACGGAAACTGCAATTACCAGTGCCGTGGGGACAAAATACCTTGCCCGTGAGGACGCGAAGACTATGGGGCTGTTTGGCACGGGCCGACAGGCACGGCGCCATTTAAAGGCCATGTGCGCCATTCGCCCTATCGAGCAGGTCAAGGTTTTTAGCCGCAACCCGGACAACCGCCGTGCCTTTTGTGACCTGATGCGGCAGCATGTAAACGCAGAGCTGAGGCCTGTGGAGACAGCGCAAGATGCTGCAAGAGGAGTCGATCTGATCGTCTGTGCTACCGGCAGCAACGTCCCTGTACTTTTCGGAGAATGGCTACATAAGGGAGTACACGTGACCTCCATCGTGGGGAGCAACAAAGAGCTACTGGCCGAAGGATCCGTCAGCCGCCCACGTAGGGAGTTGGATGACGAAGTTCTGGTCCGGGCGGATTTGGTTGTCGCTACGCTGGTGCAACAAGCCATTCAGGATGAGCAAGGTGATCTTTTTGAGCCTTGGCGCCGGGGTCTTTTTAGTTGGGAGGAAATCAAGGAACTGGGTCAACTGGTGTCGGGTAAGGTAAAGGGACGTACTCATGACGAACAAATAACCGTTTTTAAGCAGAACAGCGATCAGGGTGTGGGTTTTATGGCGTTAGCCAGAATGGTTTACGAAAAGGCCAGACAGAGAGGTATCGGTACTGAGATCTGAGGAGTAGAAAAATGGGGCTAGATTTATTAATCAGGTCATTAAATTCTTACCGATAAAATGTTCAACAGAACGACTTCAACACTTGGCGTCCTTTGCGTCTTTGCGCGAGTCATCCTTTATCCGATCTTCTCCTCATCGCGCCAAGCCTGTCCTGAGCCCTTCCTTTGTCAGGATAAACTCCGCCGAAGGGACGCCAAGACCGCAAAGAAAAATATTTTCCTATTTCTCCGAACTTGGCGTGCTTTGCCTGTCTGCGTGTTCGCACAGGCAGGCGTCTTCGCGGCTCGCCCCGTGGAGTAAGGCCTTGGGGGTCATACTCGGCCTGCGTTGAGATCAATACTCCACAGGGCTCGCCCCGTGGAATACCGACTCGACCAAGATCGAGTTGTTCGCCCGAAGCGCTATTCCACAGGGCAAGTCATCGTTTATGTGATTCTTCTCCTCATCGCGCCAAGACCGCAAAGAAAACTTTTTTGATCCTCCTCCTTGGCGTCCTTTGC
>JACZXR010000418.1 GCA_022571535.1 Deltaproteobacteria bacterium
CCCGCACGTGCCTGCCCGCGCCCTAGCAGGCGGGAGTGCGGGAATGAACCCCGTTCCAACTCCGTCGTGAGAAAACGATGCGTCCCCTATCCAGCACGGTTAGAACGGGGTGAATGTTTCGACCTCCCTGTAAGGGCAGCGCCCCAAAGCCACGGACGTAAGTCCGTGGTACGGGGTTTACAAAAGGAACCTCTTTTCTGCCCCTTTGCTGGTCACAGGAGTTCAGTTATAATTCTTTCTTGCACTAGAAGTTATGAAGCCACTCGGAATTATTCTGTTGGCCGCAGGCTTGGGCAAGCGGATGATGTCTGACTTGCCTAAGGTTCTGCACCATTTGGGGGGGAGACCCCTAATCCTGTACCCTCTCAGGATTGCTCAGAGCTTGGAGCCGCAGAGGGTGGTGATCGTTGTGGGGAATGGCGCCGAGGGGGTGAGGCAGTTGTGTGGCGACGACGGGATCACATGGGTTACCCAGCAGGAGCAACTCGGCACCGGCCATGCGGTTCTCTGTGCCAGAGATGTCTTCTTCGACTTCCGCGGAGACCTTTTGATCCTCAGCGGCGATGTTCCGTTGATCACACGTACGAGTTTGGCCGAACTTCTGCGTCATCATAGCGAGCAAAATCGTATCGTCACGCTTATGACCGCCTCGGTAGAGAGGCCCGCAGGGTATGGAAGGGTACTGCGTGATTCCAGTGGAGGGGTGGTTGGAATTGTGGAAGATAGGGATGCAACCGGGCCTCAGAGCGTGATCAAGGAAGTGAATGTGGGGATCTATGCGGTCTCCCCACGTTTTCTATTTTCCGCCCTTGATGGATTATCCAACCGTAATCAGCAGGGGGAATACTATCTCCCGGATATCGTGGGCATCGCCTCACGGAAAGGGGAGGGCGTAGGCACGGTTCAGGTGGAGGACACACGGGAGATTTTGGGTATTAATACCAGGGAGGAGCTTGCGCTTATGGAGAGGAATCTGCAGGAGAGCGTCAACCAGAGGTGGATGGAGTCCGGCGTGACGCTCAAGGACCCGCGAACGACGTACATCGAAGAAGGGGTGTTGATTGGAAAAGATACGATCATTGGTCCGAACACCCATCTATTGGGACGAACCGTAGTGGGAGAGCGTTGTCTGATAGATGGCAGTGCCTATGTGATGGATACCCGTTTGGGGAATGGCGTTCGCCTTAAGTTTTCCGTTGTCCTTACTGAATGTGAGCTGGATGAGATGGTGGAGATCGGTCCCTTCGCCCATCTTCGTCCTGGGACTGTCCTTAAGCGCAACGTCCATGTCGGGTGCTTCGTGGAGGTCAAAAACTCATTGATCGGGGAGGAGACAAAGGCAAATCACCTGGCCTATATTGGAGACGCCACGTTGGGAAAGGGGACCAACATTGGGGCCGGAACCATTACGTGTAACTATGATGGTTTTGAAAAGCACCGAACCACCATTGGGGATCGGGTTCAGGTGGGGAGCAGCACTCAGCTTGTGGCGCCGGTTGTGGTGGGAGACGACGCCTATATTGGTGCTGGCTCCACTATCACGCAGGACGTTCCCTCCGGCGCGCTTGCCCTCAGTCGCGTCGCCCAGAAAAATGTGGTGGGTTGGGTTCAGCGTTTTAGAGAAAGGCACAACAAAAAGCAGTAGACAGAATACAGCAGGCAGTAAGCAGAAATCAGAAGGAAGTATTCAGGAGTCAGGAGTCTTTTTTAGGTTATGTGTGGCATCGTTGGTTATATCGGCTCGCGTGAGGCAGCCCCAATCATCCTGGAGAGTCTGAAGAAACTCGAGTACCGGGGATACGATTCGGCTGGTATTGCCGTGCTTCGTGACGGGCACGTGGCCATCCGCCGCTCTGAAGGGAAGCTCAAACATCTCGAGGAACTTCTGCACCAGAGTCCGCTCAAGGGCGGTGTGGGGATCGGCCACACACGCTGGGCCACCCACGGTCGCCCCTCCGAGACCAACGCCCACCCCCACCGCGCCGGCAGCGTCGCAGTCGTCCATAACGGCATCATTGAAAACTACCTTGAGCTTAAAAAGTACCTGGTCCATAGGGGGTCAAGAATAACCTCAGAGACCGATACGGAAATCGTAGCTCATCTAGTCGAGGAGAAGATCCTAAAAGGGGCGGATCTGCTCGCTGCGGTTCGCAAAAGTCTCAAGGAAATTCAAGGTTCCTATGCCCTGCTCTTCCTCAGTCAAAGAGATCCTCAGCGGTTGATTGTGGCCAAGAATTCCACTCCCATTGTTATCGGCTGGGGACAGGGTGAGACCTTTGTGGCTTCTGACATACCAGCGCTTCTCGATCATACACGGAAGGTGACCTTTTTGGAGGACGGAGAGGTTGCTGAGGTGAGGGTGGGGGGTTTTCATGTATGGGACGAGGGGCGGAAGAGGATCAGGAGGAGTTTTAAAGAGATCACCTGGGATGCGGTAGCGGCTCAGAAGGGAGGATACCGCCACTTCATGCTGAAGGAGATCCACGAGCAACCACGCGTCATTACCGACACCTTTAGGGGGAGGATCTCGCTTAAATCGGGAGGGGTCTCGCTGGAAGGGATCGGTCTCAAAGAGAGGGAGCTTTCCAACATAAAGAAGATCAATCTGGTTGCCTGCGGTACCGCTTGGCATGCCTGCCTGGTTGGGAAAACCATGTTGGAGGAGATCGCGCACATCCCCGCCGAGGTGGACTATGGATCGGAGTTCCGTTATCGCACCCCGCTCATCGATTCACGCTCGCTCCTCCTCCTCGTCAGTCAATCCGGGGAGACTGCCGATACCCTGGCTGCAGTAGATGTAGGCCGGGCAAGAAAGACGAAGATTGTCTCTATCTGCAACGTGCTGGACTCCTCATTGGCACGGAAATCAGATGGGGTCTTTTATACGCATGCAGGACCGGAAATCAGCGTGGCAAGCACCAAGGCATTTACTACCCAGCTCACCGCCCTCTACCTATTAGCCATCTGGTTGGGGCGGGCGAACGGTAGTTTAAAACCGGCTGAAGCTCGAAAGCTCTTAGGGGATCTCATGCGGCTTCCCCACTGGATCGAAGAGGCCCTGAAACTCGAAGGGGAGATCGCAGAGATGACCCAGGAGCTGAGCGTTGTCCAAGATTTTCTATATCTGGGCAGAGGAATTAATTACCCTATCGCCCTTGAGGGGGCACTAAAATTAAAGGAAATTTCTTACATCCACGCTGAGGGTTATCCTGCAGGTGAGATGAAACATGGGCCGATCGCATTGATTGGGGAAGAGATGCCGGTGGTTGTCCT
>JACZXR010000024.1 GCA_022571535.1 Deltaproteobacteria bacterium
GAGATTGGGTGATCGTATGGCGGCTATACGATCGCTCAGGCCGGTTGGTACGTTCGGCCGATTACAAAGTGCGAGTAGGGTCCTTCTAGCAATCCTTGTCGTCAGTTAGAGGTTGAAGGGCTGAGGTCTACGGCGGTTGGGGTTCGAGGGTGAGCCTGGTCTGGGCGAGGAACCCGTCGATGAGTGCGGGCCGGTACCCTTTACCCGTAATGACCTCGAAACGATGGCCCTGCCGGAGCACCTGGCTGTACCACCATGTGAGCAACATCGCAACCACGATCATGAGTGTTCCCATAGCCGCCGTGATGCCGTGCTCAGGAGCGGCGCTGTTCGGTGGGTTGGCCTTCAAGTAAACAAACGTACTGAGCATGTAAATGCGACTTCCCAGTCCGATGATGGCCGGAATGTCAAACGTCGCAATCCCTATCGTGAGCATATAGATGACTGCCGCCAGAATGCCCGGCAAGGCAAGTGGCAGCGTGACGTGGCGAAGTGTCCCAAAGAATCCCATGCCATGGATCTTGGCTGCCTCCTCAAGGCTGGGGTTCATCGCCCGAAACACCTGAGCGGTTAAAATAAAAGCGAGCGCAGCCAGACTGAGGCCCTGGACGAAACCCATCCCGATAGGGGTCGCGATATTGATCGGGCCATTCTCAAAACCAAACGAGGACATCAGCCACCGGTTCAGAAAGCCAATTCGCGGGTGCGCGATCAAAGTCCATCCCATCGCCGTATAGATACCCGGGATGAGAAGGCCGAGAGTCATGATGGCATAGACGAACATCTTGCCTGGGATCGTCGTCCTCTCGGTCAGCCACGCAATGGGAAGGCCAATCGCAAGGGCAACGATTGTGGTAGCAATGGTGAAGACCAACGTGTTCCATACTACGTGATATACAAATGGATCCGTCAGGATTTCACCGTAATTTGCCAGCGTGTAGACGGTGTCCTCTGTGCCGATGGTTCCCTTCTGAAAACTCACCCACAGCAGGATGGCTACAAACAGCACGATCAGGACCATCGGCGCTAGTGCCAATGACAACATTATGGGAGACGTCTGAAACCTCACGCCGATAAGGCGGGGAAGACGCAGGACCGATTCCATGATTAAATCTTTACCTTAAAGATACAGGCGTGGAGATGCCTCACGGCCTCTCCACGCCTAGACAGGTGTTACTTTTTCTTCAGAATCTTCTGTAGCGCCTTCTGGTTCTTCCGGTAACCCTTGAAAGAACCAAGCCACTCCGGTGAGTTGATCGCAATCTTCGCGCCGGCGGCCCGGGCCTTGTCCAACTTCTTTTTCTGATGTGATTCGGGGTAGAGGTGTAGATCATACCCATCAATCTCCCAAAGGAGCTTTTGACCCTCTACCGTTTGTATATAGGCAGCGAACAGTGCGGCGGCATTGGGGGCGCTGGAGTTTTTCGGCACGGCGAAATACCTCGTGTGGGAAATGGTGGCATCGCTCATGATCGCGTAACCTAGTGGAACGCCTCGTCTTTGGGCCAGGTTGACGTATTGGTCGCCGCAGCTCAGGACGAGCATCAGAAATTCGCCGCTGGTGATTCGGTCCATCTCTCCGCAGCGCATCAGGCCAGCGATCTGTTGGGAGAGCTTTTTGGTGAACTCGCGCATCGCCTCGCGGCCTAAGAGATCCGGCATAGAAAACTCTCGCATTCCGGCCGCATAGGGGGTTGACGCGATCTTGCCCTTCCACTTGGGCTTGAGGGTATCGGCCAGACTGCGCGGGATGTCATCCCCCTTAACCAGGTCGCTGTTATAGACAACCCCTACAAGGGTAGAAGCGAATGCGATGCCTAAGCCGCCGGTCACGATTGGATTAAAGCCGGGCTCGGACTTGAGCGGACGCTCGAGGAGATCAGCCCATTTTATGGACATTACCGGCGTGGTCTTCGCCGTCATTGCATCGAGCATGGCCTGCGCATTCCCGGTGTAGACATCACTGCTGGCAGGCTGTCCGGCCGCTAGCTCCCGTTGCATCTTCCCCATCATTCGCTGCATGTTCGGACCGGGGGTAAACTCCGGTTTGAGATTGAGTCCGTATTTTTTGTTAATCCTACCAATGATTTTCTTAAGCCCCTTGCTGCCGTGCAATGTCGATGACGACCACTGTGCCCTGAATGTGGTTTCTTTCTTCGCGCCCTTGATCAAATCAGCAAGCGTGTCTGCGTGCGATGCTGGAACATGCGCCGCAACCAGGAAAGCGGAAACCAGCATTAGTCCGAATATTTTCCATACTCTCAACATAATCTTACCCTCCTTATAAAAAATAATTGTTTTTGTCGTTCTGATATTGCCCGTTGAATTTGCACGATCGCCTTTCTTCCTCATGAATTTAGAGACCTCCCATGTGGGGGTACAGATCCTTCTGCGAGATTGACCCTTTCGCTCGCAGGGAAAATCATAATGTCAGCAGGGTCCACGTAAAGGTTCAGTTGCCCATTTCCCTGGGTGATTATAGCACGGCTCTTGCCTACGAGGGCATGCTCCCGGATCACCACGTCATAGGTGAACTGGTCGCCCAGGAAAGTGCTGGACCGAAGATTGGCTCGCATTGTGTTTTCACCGGTGCCGGGTGGGCTGTCGACAATCGTGAGACATTCCGGTCGAAAGCCCAAGAGGACCTCGTCACCGGGAGTCGCAGTGGTCTTTATATTGAATGAGCCGATAGGGGTCTCAATCAAGTGTGGTCCGGTCGATTTGCCGGTCAGCCAGTTGACCAGCCCGAAGAACTCAGCGACTTCTACCCGACTAGGGTGGTAGTATAGGTCCATCGGGGCCCCTACCTGAAGCAGCTCCCCTGCCTGCAGAAGGGCAATCTTATCGGCGATTGCCATGGCCTCGACCTGATCATGGGTGACATAGAGCACGGTGAAGTCGAGATGCTTCGCCAGCTCTCGGATTTTTCCCCGCACCTCTTCCCTCAAGCGGGCGTCGAGGTTGCTGAGGGGCTCGTCCATCAATAGAACCATTGGGTTGACTGCTATCGCGCGGGCCAGGGCCACACGCTGCTGCTGCCCCCCGCTGAGCAGAGTGGCCGAGCGGTGGGTTTGCTCTTCGAGTTGGACCAGCCGCAGGGCTTCGTTCACGCGGCCGGCTACCTCGGCGCGCGGTATCCGTTGCGCACCTTCTGCCAGAGGCAGCGCCACGTTCTCGAAGACCGTCAGATGCGGCCAGACAGCATAGGACTGAAAGACCATCCCGAGCCTGCGCTGCTGGGGCGGTATCCAAGTAGGCGGATTGTCAGAACAAACCAGCTGATCGGCGATGCGAATCTCGCCTCGCTCCGGGGACTCTAAACCACCGACGCATCTAAGGAGCGTCGTCTTACCGGAACCGCTCGCCCCAACGATGACGAAGAATTCCCCCTTAGCCACATCGAGATCCAAGTCATTCAGGGCCGTGACCTTGCCGCCAGTGACGGTAAATTGTTTAGAAAGCGCGCGAATCGAGATCATGGGGAACTCGAAATCCTTGGGAATTCGATCCCTTGGAAACGGCCGGGCAAATCTTACGACACAGTGCAAGAGGCCAAAATAGCCACATAATCAAGGTCCCCCATTCCTGTCAAGAGCAACAGGCCAGTTTTTAAATAAGAGTACTCAGCGATTTGTTGGACATACTGCTTGTCGGTGCTATGTGTCAAGCAGTTCCAAAGGCGTGTTTCCGAATAGCTGAGATCAACCGGGCGTAATTTGGATCCGCCCCTTTGAGGGATTTTTCTTTTAGGTGAACTGAACGGCTGTCCTTGACTCCCAGGCCTAACTTGACAGCCCTTTTGATCTGCCTCTGCTCCCAGACCCCTTTCTCAAAAACCCTCTTCCACTTGGCATAGTGTTTGATCAGGCTTAGACCGATGATATCCGCTGCGACGCGATCACCGCTGGCCAGTACTATTCCGGCTTTTTCTTGTTCCCCAGACCAGGGACCGCCTGAAGACATCACCATCGTCCCATCCACCAGATTCAGATGGGGCTGGTAGGCAAGATTAAGCTCAGAGACAATCTCCTCCCAATGGCTCGAATCGATAAGATACGGTCTCTGCCGGCTGTGGGTGGCGCCGATAAAATTTTTTAAGGTGATGCTGTAAGTAGCGCTGCGATGAGTTTTAATTATTGGGAGGTTGATAATACGGTCGACTTTATAGATCCACTCTGAGACATAGGCTTCCTTAATATGTTCCCCCTGAGGGAGATCCACCTTGACCCAGCGGTAATCCTCAAAAAATAGGGCCACTGCGCCTTCCTCTTCGACCACTCTTAGGATCCCCGTTTTTTGCATGTTTTTGTTTGTCGGCAGGGTGAGCAGCGCCGACATATCTCCGACATAGACCGTCTTTGCGCCTGCTTCCTTAAGGATTCTGATGAGGGATCGAATCACCTCGGGGCTGGTCGTGGTGGGAGGTGGCCGGCTGGACACCACGTTAGGTTTGATCAGAACCGTTTTCCCAGTTACCTGTAGTTTCTCTAGGCCCCCAATCAAGCGAATGGCCTCCCGGACCATGAGCTCGACGTCGTCCCCGTGGACCAGGCCGACCAAGGCCTTGTTTCCTTCCAGAAAGGGATTGGGAAACTTTGGAGGAATCTGGCCTTTGGCCTCAGGTCTTAAGAATAGGTTCTTTACGGTCGAGCGCCAGCGAAACAGGAAGAAGGAAGATACCAGGAGGGAGGCAATATAGAATAGGGACCTGCGTGTGAGGGTCACAACCCCATCTTCTTGAGCACGTCCTTAGAGGTGCTCTGTGCCGGTGCCTCGCCTGGAAGGTAGAGCATGATTCCCCCGCGTGCCCGCCTGGTCTCGATGACGCCCTCATCCGCCAGCTGGGTAGTCCATTTGACCGGGTCGTCATCGATGAAGTATTCGCGGAAGGCCTGATTAAAGCCGGAGTAGACGGAATGGATGCCCTTGTACGGGTCTTTCCTGAGCTTGACGATGGCCCGCTTGACAAACTCAGCTTGGTTTAGTCTCTCCTCCTGGTTCTGCTCAGCCATATTGCACCCCCATTATTTACTCAAACCGAAATTAGAACCCATAACGTTGCCACTGTACCCGCCACTGCACCGCCATAGCACACTACGGCAAGCGGTTTGCGTATGACCTTTAGTCCCATATCGTTCAGGGCAAAGTAGAATCGATGGGCCCAGTGATAGAGAGGCAAGGTGATGAGCACAAATAGATAAATCTTGACCCACCAGACCCGATACAACATGCCAGTATCCGATATCCACCCGAGCGGCAGCGCAAAACCCGTTAGGATGATATGAATGGGTACCAGGAAGGCAGCCACCACACCGCCTGCCGAGAAGAGCCCCCACCAAAAGGGTTCACTGGAATTTTTGCCAGCCATGTTTAACCTTTAAGGGATAGAAATAAATATAGAATAACAAGCGATACTACAATCCAAGCCCCAATGTTAAGTGCCGCCACCAAGTTCCGCGGGATTTCCCGTTTCCCTAGCCGTAGGGGTAGGACCACTGCTGTCGAGAAAAACCAGGTAATGCTGTGATATATAGCGAACAGCAGGGCGATGGCATGAAAGATGATCCACCCGGGTGATCCAAGTCTTTGCGCAAAGGCGGTGTACGATTTCGGGCCTTCACTGAGCTGGTAAATCTGGACTAGAAGGACAACCAGAAAAATCGCGATAAAGACGCTGGACAGCTCCCGCAGCATAAAGAGAAAGTAACTTCTCTTTCTTAGCCACCAGGTGGCAGGCATCTTTGGGTAGTACAGCATGGATTTGTCAGGTCTTGGACTGATCATCTCTGTCCCCACGGAAGAAGGACTGACTTGAACCAATCCTTGGTGATCTCCACCTTGGAGCGCTGGATGGCAGCTGCCGGGTCAACCTCCTTCGGGCAGACCTCAGTGCATTCTCCTACGAATGTGCATTGCCAGATTCCTTCATGAGAGCCTAGCACTGCCTGGCGGCTTTCTTTTCCTTGATCGCGCGAGTCCTGATTATAGCGGTAGCCCAGGGCTATCGCTGCGGGTCCAAGGAACTCCGGCTCCATGCCGTAAACAGGACAGGCCGCGTAACAGAGCATACAGTTAATGCACTGAGTGAATTGTTGGTAGGCACTGAGTTCTTCCGGTGTCTGCAGGTATTCACCCTCCGATATCTGTTTTTCGGTCTTCCGGATGATCCAGGGTTTAACGCTTTTGAGTTTATCAAGAAAGTCACTCATGTCGATGACCAGGTCCCGAATGATCGGGAAGTTGACCAGGGGTTCAATACGGATTTCTTGTGGATAAAAATCACGCAGAAAGACGGCACAGGTCAGCTTGGGGACGCCATTGACCATCATCCCGCAACTCCCGCATACTCCCATGCGGCACGACCACCGGTAGGACAGTGTTCCGTCGATATGGTCCTTGATGTAGTTGAGCGCGTCTAGAATCACCCAGTCCCTTTGGTACGGGACCGAGTAAGACTGGCTCCTCGGTATCTGGTCTTGACCAGGCAAATAGCGGGTAATGTTCAGCGTTGCAGTAGCTCCGTTCATGTTCTCCCCTCTAACCCCGATCCGACATTATTCAGCGCAAGAAATCGTTCCTGATAAGCGTCCGATCGAAGCGAATAACTCTCTTTCAATCTGTGCATATAGCTTGGTCATTTTTGTCGGACGGGGCTAATATTTCCGTTCCTCAGGTTGCCAGCGTGTGATCGTAACCGGCGAATATTCGATTCTCGGGCCATCGACCGTTCGATGCGCGAGCGAGTGCTTGAGAAAGTTCTCATCATCTCGTTTCGGAAAGTCGGTTCGTGTGTGGGAACCGCGTGACTCTTTCCGGTTGGCTGCTGAGTGTGCTATTGCCCCGGCGACATCCAGCATGAAGTCAAGTTCCAACGCAGCGATCACCTCTGTGTTAAAGATACTGCTCCGATCATCGAAGCTAATATCCTTAAAACGCTCCCTCAATTGGGAGAGGGTATTGCACGTTTTCTGCATCGCCTCTTCATTGCGGTAGATTCCTACGCCCTCTTCCATGGTCTTATGCATTTCCTGGCGGATGGTTGCGATCCGTTCTTTTCCGCCTTCTTTCCTAAGAAATTGCTGATCTAGACGCTGCTGTTCATCACGGGCCAGGGCCTCTAGGGGTTTGGAACTGGGAGAGGACTGTGCCGAGGCGTACTCGGCCGCTGACCTGCCGGCACGGGCGCCAAAGACTAGACACTCGGTCAGGGAGTTGGAGCCCAAACGGTTAGCCCCGTTAATGGATACGCAAGCGGTCTCGCCCGCTGCGTAGAGACCCGCTAGAGTTGTTTTGGTCGTTGCATCTGTGCTGATCCCTCCCATCATGTAATGAACCACTGGGCGGACCGGTATGGGCTCGTAGACAGGATCGATCCCGATGTATTTTCGTGCGAGCTCCCTCACAAATGGTATTTTCTCGTTTATTTTATTCTCGCCGAGATGCCGAAGGTCGAGGTGGACGTAGTGGCCGTAGGGTCCCTCGAAGGTGCGGCCTTTCTCCAACTCCTGCATATGGCATCGGGATAGGATATCGCGTGGCCCAAGTTCCATCTTGCGGTGCACCGGCTCGTCCGTAGGAGGGCCTAGCCCGTAGTCCTGAAGGTAGCGGTAGCCGTCCTTGTTCGTAAGCCAGCCACCCTCTCCCCGTGAGGCCTCGGTTATCAGTATGCCGGTTCCGGGAAGTCCGGTCGGATGATACTGGACGAACTCCATATCCTTTAGGGCAACCCCGGCGCGGTAGGCTAGGGCCATCCCGTCGCCGGTCTTGATGGCAGCGTTGGTAGTAAAAGGAAAGACGCGCCCTCCGCCGCCTGTGCAGAGGATGACCGCCTTACCCGTAATCACCTCTACCTGACCGTTGTAAATATTGATGATGGTGATTCCTTGGACCCTGCCATCGTTGACGAGAAGGGTGGTGACGAAGCACTCGTCGTAGCGATTGACGCTTTCATACTTGAGCGAGGTTTGGAAGAGAGCGTGAAGCATGTGAAAGCCGGTCTTGTCTGCGGCAAATGCGGTACGATTGACGCTCATGCCTCCAAAGGCCCGCACGCTCATTCGGCCATCGGGATCACGGCTCCAAGGACAGCCCCAGTGCTCGAGCTGGATCAGTTCTCCCGGGGCTTCGTTAATGAACATCTCCACCGCGTCCTGGTCGGCCAGGAAATCGGCACCGAATATCGTATCCTTGGCGTGGGTGTCGAAGCTGTCGTTATCGCGCAGCACTGCAGCAGTTCCCCCCTCAGCTGAAACCGTATGGCTCCGCATTGGGTAGACCTTTGAGACCAGCGCGATGGAGAGCTTGGGAGAAGACTCTGCGGCAGCGATGGCGGCGCGAAGACCAGCGCCACCTCCTCCAACAATGATAATATCGTATGTGTCCATATTCTGTTTTTAGTCAGTCAACTGCGAACAGGGATTGCCTGACATTGGGTAGAGCCGGCTCAGGACTGGCTTATTTTGCCGTTACATTTTCCGCAGCAACGGTCTCTTTATTGTCCTGCTCTTCCAGCTTTAGATAGGTATCGACAATTTGGGGAATGTCTTCTTTAGTCACCTTCATGTACCAGATGCCCTCCGGCCAGATCATCAGATTCGGCCCGAACGCGCAGAGATCCATGCATCCGCTCTTGGCCACCCGGAGCTTCCCTTTGAGGTTTCGCTCCTTGGCGACTTTTTTCAATTCCTCTACCATCTCCTCGGAGCCGCTATGGCCGCAGGAGACGCTTTCTCCATGACGGTTGTTGATGCACATGAAAATTTGTCGGACATAAGGTTGGGGCCGCTTGATCATATATATATCCCCTCCAAGAAAAAAATTATTCTACATCTAACAGTAAGACAGTTGACTTTCTCATAGCATTGACTTTCTTCGCTTTCAACCTTTTTCTGGTATCCCCGGCTCCGTCATTCGCCGGGGGTCCAGAATCTTGCCGAGTTTCTTTTCGTCCACTACCTGCTGCCCCCTGGCCACCTCTCTCACGGTTTTCCCGCTGCTAAAGGATTCTTTGGCGATCTTTGCGGCGGCATCGTACCCGATGACTGGCGCAAGTGACGTGACCATCGCAAGGCTCTTCTCAATCGACTCTTCACAATGCTCTTTGTTAGCCTCAATCCCCACCACACATTTTTCGGAGAAGGCCTTGATCACCGCGGAGCTAAACGAGATGGCCTCCAGCAGGCGCAGGGCCATCACCGGCATCATCACGTTGAGTTCGAAGTTACCCGCCTGACCACAGATGGTGATGGTGGCGTCGCAGCCGATGACGTGGGCAGCTACCTGAAGGACGGATTCGCACATGACCGGATTTACTTTTCCCGGCATGATGGATGACCCCGGTTGGGTGTCGGGGAGGGAAATCTCCCCAATTCCACAGCGCGGCCCGGAGCTCAACCAGCGCAGATCGTTTGCGATCTTGGTGAGGCTAACTGCCAGTGTCTTGAGTGTTCCGCTGACTTGAACCACTGCATCCTTGGCGGCCTGTGCCTCAAAGTGGTTCTGGGCCTCACGAAAATTGAGCCTGCAAATTTCGGAGATCTTTTTGATGGTCCGAGGTGGAAACTCGGGATGCGTATTGATGCCTGTTCCCACTGCGGTACCTCCAAGGGCGAGCTCTTGTAGACCCCTGGATGATTCTCTAATCCGCTCGATGCTGAGCTCGATCTGGCGTGCATAGCCGCTGAACTCCTGACCCAGGCGAATGGGGGTCGCATCCGCCAGGTGAGTGCGTCCGATCTTCACGATGTGATCAAAGTCCTGCGCCTTTTTCCTCAGGGCCTGATGGAGCTCGTCGAGAGAGGGCAAGAGATCCTTCTGAATACCTTCGAGGGCAGAGATGTGGATCGCTGTTGGGATGACATCGTTGCTGGACTGGCTCATGTTCACGTGGTCGTTGGGATGCACCTCTTTGCTTCCCCTCTGCTTGTCGAGAAGTTCCAGGGCCCGGTTTGCGATCACCTCGTTGGCGTTCATGTTGGTTGAGGTGCCGGAACCGGTCTGAAAGATATCCACGACAAATTCCTTGTCGAGCCTTCCCTCCATGACCTCGGAGGCTGCCCGACGGATCGCGTCTGCGATCTTGGGATTTAATAGTCCGAGGTCTTCATTGACCGAAGCGGCGGAATGTTTGATGATGGCAAGTGCGCGAATGAAACTTGGGGGAAAGCCGATGCCGCTGATCGGAAAGTTCTCCACCGCCCTCTGGGTCTGAGCGCCATAATAGGCGCTCTTTGGGACTTTCACCTCTCCCATCGAGTCCTTTTCAATACGATATTGCTCCGAAGCCATTTTGTGCCCCCTCCGTACGGCTATATTTAGCTATTTCACGCCGGTAAGTCCAGTCTACACCTGCATCCTATTCCCCAGGTTATAGGGATAAGGTATAGGGAGTAGGGTGTAGGGTGTAAGACGATGAGCCCTCTGGTAAAGCTCAGCCGGACCGTTGTTCAGTGCAGGAAGTGTCCCCGTTTGGTGCGTTGGCGCGCACAGGCGGCAGAGGATGCGCCACGTCGATATAGGGGATTGGCTTACTGGGCGAAGCCCCTTCCGGGCTTTGGTGATCCAAGAGCGCGCTTGCTCGTCGTCGGCTTGGCTCCGGCGGCACACGGGGGAAACCGCACCGGCAGGTTCTTCACGGGAGACCGAAGCGGCGAATGGCTTTTCGAGGCCCTCTACGCCTCTGGCTTTGCCAATCAGCCCACATCGGTTCACCTCAATGACGGGCTTAAGCTCAGGGGTTGTTACATTACCGCTGCAGTCCGCTGAGCCCCGCCGGCAAACAAACCGGCCAAAAATGAATTCGCCAACTGTCGTCCTTATCTGGTTCAGGAACTCAGGCTCCTCAAGCATATCCGTGTCGTCGTTGCGCTGGGAAAGATCGCCTTTGATTCGTTCCTAAAGGCCTATGTGGAAAACGGCGGGACGATCCCAAAACCCCGCCCACAGTTTAGCCATGGAGCGTCATTCAACCTGGGGGTTAAACGGACCCTTCTGGCTTCTTATCACCCCAGCCAGCAAAATACTTTCACAGGGAAACTCACACCTCATATGTTCCACGCAGTTTTTAAGATGGCTAGAAACCTTATAGGTTAGCTTTCGGCATACGGCGATCGGCTTTCAGTTTCCAGCTCGGAGCCGACAGGCTATGTGCTGACTGCTGTTCCCTTTTGTAAATCGTGATATAAGGATCCATCCTATGAGTGCAGATCGGTCAAGGGAGTATAAGGAAATTGCCTCCGAGCTGGAGAAACGTCTTGATGGGGACGTGCGCTTTGACCGCTACTCTCGTCTCCTTTACGCCACCGATGCCTCCATTTACGAGATTGAGCCAATAGGCGTAGTCCTCCCACGCCACAAGGGGGACGTGCAGGCGGTCATCGAGGTCGCAAACCGCTACGCTGTTCCAGTCCTCCCAAGGGGCGGTGGGACCTCGCTGGCTGGCCAAACGGTTGGACATGCCATTGTCCTGGATTTCTCCAAGTACATGAACAGAGTCCTGGAGGTGAACCGCGAAGAGCTCTGGTGCCGGGTCCAGCCAGGGTTGGTTCAAGATGAGCTGAATGCCCACGTGAAGTCCATGGGCCTCCTTTTCGGCCCGGATACCTCTACCTCGAACCGGGCCACCATTGGCGGGATGATCGGGAACAACTCCGCGGGTGCTCACTCCATCGCCTACGGGAAAACCTTGGATCACGTCCTGGCGCTAACTGCTTATCTGTCCGATGGGAGTGAGGTACTCATCAACGATATGTCCCCGGAGGAACTGGCTGTGAAGTGCCAGACCAATGGACTGGAGGGACAGATCTACCGGATCATCGTGGGTCTGGTGGATGATCACAGGGAGGAGATTCTTGCGCGCTACCCAAAAATCTTGCGCCGGGTGTCAGGCTATAACCTGGATGAATTTGTAAAGCCACATCCCTTCAATCTCTCACGACTGATTGTGGGCTCTGAGGGG
>JACZXR010000419.1 GCA_022571535.1 Deltaproteobacteria bacterium
TGAGAGGCAGGCGGAAACCTATGTGGCCGCCATACAGAAGGGCATTGAAAGGAACCTGGAAGTCATCGATTCCATTGGCGGGCTGTTTGCCGCCAGCGAGAAGGTTGAGCGACATGATTTTCGAGAATTTGTGCGAGGGCCGTTCTCACGCCATGGGGATATTCAGGCGCTGGAGTGGATACCCAGGGTGGAGGACTCGGAGCGGGCCTCGTATGAGGAAGCCGCACAGGACTGGTTCGGCGGCTTCCAATTCACCGACCGAGAGGCTCAAGGCCGGATGGTAAAGGCCGCACGGCGGGCGGAGTATTACCCTGTCTATTACGTCGAGCCCCTCAGCGGGAATGAGGCCGCCGTGGGTTTCGATCTGGGCTCCAACCCGACCCGTCTGGTAGCGATGGAGAAAGCGCGCGACACCGGCGAAATGGTTACCACGGGGCGGATCACTCTGGTGCAGGAGACCGAGGAGCAATCTGGCTTTCTAATTCTCAGGCCGATCTACAAAAACGGTGCTCCCCGCGAGACCGTTGAACAGCGTCGTCAAAACCTGACAGGCTTTGCAGTGGGCGTGTTTCGCATCGGCGACATGGTAGAGGCTTCGTTAAAGGACTTGTCCAAAGGGAACATTAATATCCAACTCGATGACGAGACATCTCCAGCAGGCGAACGCCTTCTTTACCTCCATCAAGCACGGGAGGGTGACGACCCAACCGATGAAGAGCAGTTGGAGGCGCGGGATGGGCTTTACTTGCGCGTAGCGTTGCACATACCCGGACGCCAATGGTCGCTTCTGTTTTCCGCCACGCCGGAGTTCTTCGCCGCCCAAAGCACGTGGCAGGGATGGGTAGTCCTGACGAGCGGGCTTCTGTTCACTGGCCTGCTGACGGTCTACCTTCTGATGATGATGAAGCGTAATGCCTGGGCTGAGCGTCTGGTGGCCCAACGAACGGCTGAGCTCTCAGCAGGTAAAATAACACTCGAAACCGAATTTGCCGAGCGAAAGCAGGCGGAGGAGCAGGCCCAAAAACAGATGCAGCGCCTGACTATCCTGAGCGAGATTACTAAGGCCATTAACTCAACCTTGGATCTCCGCACTATCTTGAATGTCTTGTTAGAAAAAATTGATCTTCTTCTCCCCTACTCCGTCACCACTCTCAGGTTATTAAACAAAGAGACTGGACTACTGGAGGCCGTAGCTGCTCGTAACGTTGACGAAGAGGAATGGAAGACCACGATGCGGGAAGGCGGGCGTGGTTTCTCCAAGAGTGCACTCAAAAATAAGACCCCTGTGATAATCGCTAACGTTCAAAAGAACACCAACGCAAAGTATCCCGAGTTTTTACGTAAATATGGGTTAATCTCATATCTGGGAGTCCCATTGATTGCTAAAGACATTATTCTGGGGACCCTTGGCTTCTACACGAAAGAGGAGCACGAATTTAGCAAGGAGGAGGTTGAATTTCTCTCCACACTTGCAGGCCAGGCCGCCATAGCGATCCACAATTCGCATATGTTTCAGCAAGTGGAAAAGAGAACCCGCGAGCTTACAGCTCTTCAGGCCCTCACTGCTGCCGCCAGCGAGTCCTTACACCTGAACACCGTACTGCAAGAGGTGGTCAAGAAGGTCACTGAGATTTTTCATTTCGACGCAACGAGAATCTTTCTTTTTGATCCCCGGGCGAACGAGCTAAATTTGCGCGCTTCTCTTGAGACCAACCCAAAGTTCTTTGCCGGGACGAGAGCCTTTCGGCGAGGGCAAGGACTCGTTGGTAGGGTGGCTGACACAGGGGAGGCTCTGATCTTCGAGGACGTGCTGAGCGATCCGCGCTATCAGGAGCTAAGCCAGAGCAAATTGAGCCGAAAGGGTAAATTTAGCTTTTTTGCTGGGATTCCAATAAGGGTAAAGAATAGACCGATTGGGGTCCTGGTCTGCATTGGCAAAGATGCCCGCCTCCTCACACCCGATGAGGTGCGATTGGTCACGTCCATGGCGAACCAGATTGCCATTGCCGTGCAGAATGCCAGCCTTTTTGAACAGACAAAAAACCAGGCGGCCGAGCTGCAGAGGTCAAATATGGTTAAGGATCAATTTCTGAGCATCATGTCGCATGAACTCAGAACGCCGCTTCACGCTATCATGGGTCACACGGGTATGGTCTGTGATAAGAATTTAGGGGAGATTAACGAAAAGCAGGAAAGGTCTCTGATGATGGCCATGGCCAGCTCCCAGAAACTATTAGGTATGATTTACAGCATTTTGCAGGTAACGCAGATGGAAGCAGAGGGGGTCCAAATGGAGAGGCAGGAGGTGAGTTTGGGGGGTTTTCTAGACGATCTCAGTGGGGCTTTATATCGTTAAGAAGTATACCGAGCTGCTTGGAGGGAGAATTGATGTCGAGAGCGAGCGCGGCATGGGCTCAACCTTTACCGTTACACTACCTTAGGAAAGGTTCACGGCAGGGGATTGGTCATGAAGAAACGGATCCTTTTGGTGGAAGATGACTCGGCGACAATTGATGTGATGCGGCAGGAATTAGAGTTTCTAGGTTATGAGGTTACGGTGGCAAAAAATGGCATAGAGGCTTTGGAAATGACCACCTCTGAGCTTCCCGACCTGATCGTCATGGATATCCGCTTGCCTAAGATGGACGGACTCCAAGCGGCCTCTCTGATACGAAAAAACCCAAAAACTCAAGCTATCCCTATATTGGCAGCAACTGCCAAGGCCTTGCTAGGCGACAGGGAGAAATGTTTGGCAAGCGGCTGTGATGACTATATCGCCAAGCCGTTTACGTATAAGGCGCTAGGAGCTGCTATTAAGAAGCTATTAAAAAGCAGTGAGAGTTAACTTAGAGCCATTTGTTTCTGAGTCCTCCTTAAAGTCATCGTGAAACCCCACAAAAACAAGGAGTTTCTATTCCCCATAGAGAGAGGTTTTTGAAACACCCCTTTGGGGGAAGCCAGATAACAGTCAGTCCCTGGGCAGGATGCAATTCAATAGCTCTTTAATTGAGTCCTGGGGGTCTAATACCGAGCAAACCCAAGTCCAGAGCGGCTCTGAGCCAAATCAGAATTGACACTTTTTCGCTTCCGGAGAAATGCCACTGCCATGACATCCCATGAATAGCATCTCAGCTAGAAGCTAGGGGTGGTACCGTCTCCTGTGTGTCACTACTTAAAAGGGCAAACCGATGGATTTTCTGCTACCATTCTGCTACCGGATTGAGCCAGAAGGGGAGGGACCAGTAGGAAATCGAGGTCGGGAAATGC
>JACZXR010000025.1 GCA_022571535.1 Deltaproteobacteria bacterium
CTGCCGCTTCTCCCCTTTGGAAACCCCATCGGCTTTGTGCCCGCCTCAAGAGGCGGGGTTTACATTGAATTAAAACTCGCTCAGTAGCCGACCGAAGCCCTGAATCTTGTCGCCGATGCCGTTCTTCCGAAGCGCGTGCCAATAAATCGCTGTGTTAATGGCGATCACCGGTTTTCTCAGGAACATCTCTGCTTGAGCCGCTAATCGAGCCATGGCGAGATTAGTGCCGACTTGGACGATCGCCTGCACATCCGACTTGTTGAGCTCGACGATAGCATCCCTCAATGTTGCGGTCGAAACATGGGCTATCAGCACCGGGCTGGTACATTTGAGTCCCATTAGCACAACAACTTTATAGCCGCAATCGGTGAAAAACCGCATCACGTTCCTATCCCCAACAGGCATGTAGGGGGTGAGCACGGCGATCCGTTCGATTTCATTGCCGTCTGCCTCGCTATATCTGTGGAGTGCCTCCTGACAGGCCTCGGAGCCCACAGAGACGGAAAGCCCGGCGCGCTCCTCGACATTCTTCATAAATTCCTTGCTGGCCTCGAGCCCGTCCCAGAAGGTCTCGGCCGACATGCCCATGACCAAATAGTCAGGGTGGGAGGTAACCACACGGTCGATAGCGGCCATCAAATCTTTCCGAATGTTGACCATTAATTGGTCGAAATCGTCGTCGCTGTGAATTGGGTCATCGGGGATGAAGATGCGGGAGAAATGGTTGGTAACCCCGGAGGGACGCATCTCGTCGAATTCCGGCTGGACCGACGTGTTGGTCGACGGTGCAATGACGCCAAACTTTTTACGGTAGCCAAGCGAATCAACCATGTTCCCTCCCGGCTCTTCGTTTCTGGTCGACCTGCCGTATGTTTATGATCATTGGCGAGCTTTTCCTTTGCACCACCGCCTAGCCGACTTCGGCTGCTCTTCTCAGACTCGACAACATCGATGTTCGCATTAAGAACTCATAGGCGCGCTTGGGGTCCGCCGCAGTCCTGCGCACTTCGTCGAATTGCCGCTTTCGCTTTTCTGAATTGGTTTCATTCAGTACCGCCAGATTATCCATGCTCTGAGCCTTGATGCACTCAATGGCGACCGGCCTGCGCTGGCGTTCATAAAGCTCCAACGTCTCCGGCGCAGCACCCTTGCACAGGACTGTAAATATCTTTTCAGCCAAGTTGAAGGCATCGTGAATCCCCCCGTTCATCCCCATACCGCCAAGTGGATTGTTGACGTGGGCGGCGTCGCCGGCCAAGAAGATGCGGCCCTTTCTGTACGCTGCCGCGACTCGCTGGTGAACCCTATAGAGCGTCCGATGGGCAATCTCATATGGCTCGTCTGATTTCACGACTTTCTGGAGACATGACTCGATCGAGTCGTCAGACA
The DNA here is from genome assembly GCA_022571535.1 of Deltaproteobacteria bacterium. GTDB lineage: Bacteria > Desulfobacterota > Binatia > UBA9968 > CAXXLF01 > JACZXR01. The sequence continues at coordinate 1,390 of JACZXR010000025.1, forward strand.
TTAATTCCTCCTCGCTCCTGTCGGGCGAGGCCGGGAGGAGGCAGCGCCAGAAATCAGGCACGCGGAGGAGCAACAGCCATTCCTTCGGGTCCGCGAAGTAGTTGATCGAGGCAAGCTTCGGAAGGTAATCTGCGAAACCGAACGGTGTGCTGATAAGCATGAAGAGCTCCGGGTAGGTAAAGCCCTCGAATTCGACGCCGATCTCCTTGCGCACCACACTCGACGCACCGTCGGCACCGATCAGGTATGATCCGCGGTATGCTTCAGTGCTCCCTCCCGGACCCTCGGTCACTACTCGGACACTGTCCCCAGTCTGGCTTGCACCTGTCACCTTCGAATTGAAGATTACCTGTGCCCAGGGGTACACCGTCAGCTTGTCGTAAACGATACGGGTCAGCTTGAACTGCTCGCACTGAACCCGGTAGGGGTGTGCGGTTTCATCCGCGAGAATGCCGAGATCAAATTCGCCGACCACCCCCGCGACTCGGTCGCGGATCTGCCAGGTGGCGGCGACCAGACCCTGCGCAATGACCTGTTCGGTGATACCATACTCGTCGAGCATATCGAGAGTCGGTGGGTGGAAGGTAGAGGCACGCAGATCCCGACCGAGCTGGGGTCCTGCCTCGAGCACCGTTACCGGCAAACCGCGGCTGGCCAGATAGATTGCCGCCGACAGGCCTACCGGCCCGGCACCGACAATGATCACCCGCTCCCTGTCATTCATACTGCAGCTATGTCCTTCTCCTTTGTCTAGGCACCTTCTCTTCATCGAGAGTGCGAGTGAAATGCCAGTCCAAAGATTAGGTCCCTGAATATATAAAGCCCGGCGAGACGCTGTCAATCACCACTTTTTAAAAATCAAGTTATATCGACCACGGGGTTTGAACCCCGTGGTCGACCAAAGGGAAGAGCTACCGCTTCTCCCCTTTGGAAACCCCATCGGTTTTGTGCCCACGGCAAGCCGCGGGGTTACCCAATAATTTATCTGTTTGTTGATGCTCAAAAGATGCTGGCGCCTACTTGATACCCAAAAGAAGCCGGGGCAGAAACAACGTGATGCCTGGCACATAGGTAATGATGATAAGTACGATGACGGCAATACCCACGAACGGAAGAGCGCCAGAGGCAACTTCCGAAAAACGCACCTTGAAGATGGAGCTAGCGGTGAAGAGATCGATCCCAAAGGGTGGGGTGGCCGAGCCAATGGCGATATTCGTGACGACGAGGATCCCGAGATGGATCGGGTTGATCCCCATGGTTACCGCAGCCGGAAAAAAGATGGGCATGAAGATCAGGAGGACGGAGATCGGATCGATGAACATGCATGCAATGAACAGGACAAGGTTCATCAACATCAGGAAATAGATGGGCGAGGGAACATAGGCAACTACGGCCTGACTAATGGCTTGCGGAACGCCGGACACGATGAGAAGCCAAGTCATAGCCGAGGCCCCCGAGACAACGAGGAAAATGAGACCGGTCACCGTGGCGCTTTTAACAGCGGCCCGGTACACATCGGCAGGCACCAGGCTGCGGTAGATCAGAATCTCGACGAACATGGCGTACACCGCCGACACGCCGGCCGCTTCGGTCGGAGTGAACACCCCCGAATAGATGCCCCCGATAATGATCACGGGCACGCCTGCGGCCCACGCGGTATGCAGGAAGGCCCTCCAGAGCTGTGGAAGCGTTGTCCGCGGCGTCCTTGGGATATCGAATTTCTTGGCCCTCTTGTAAGCATACATCATGAAAGCAATTGCCAAGACTATACCGGGACCAAAACCGCCAATAAAAAGAGCGCCGACTGACGTACTGGTCACCACGGCGAAGATAATCATTGCTATGCTTGGCGGGATAAGCAAGGCAATGTCGCTGGAATTTACGATCAGGCCCAGGATGAATCGCCTCTGGTAGCCTGCCTTGAGCATGGCCGGATACATCACGCCTCCGATCGCCGCCACCGTGGCCTGTGTGGAGCCTGATACGGCACCGAAGAATGTGCAGCTCACAATGGTGGTCATCGCCATGCCACCGGGCAAATGGCCAACCAGACGCTGCACAAAGTCAACGAGACGGTGCGCCATGGAGCCCCGGACAATGATCTCCGCGGCAAAGATAAAGAACGGCACAGCAAGCAATGCAAATACCGATACGCCGTTGAACATCTTGTGGAAGACGATATTGAGGCCGATGTCGGGCATGTAGATGGCCAGTGCGGCGATCACCGGAATTGCGAGGCTAGCGAAAAATGGGACCCCCGCGGCGAGCAACAAGGCGGCGAGCACAATGATGAGCAGAACCATGCCAGGCTACTCCTCCATTTCCAAGGCGTCGTCGGGTTTGCCGGTCTTGAAGAAGCGCACCACAAGTTGAATGAAGTGAATGGTCATGAAGAGGATTGCAACGCTGACCACCAGGTACGGCAAGTACTTGGGAATCCCCATTGTGGCAATTTTCCCCTGCATGTCGTAGATCGTCCGGGTGACCTGCAGGCTCATGACGAACAAGAACCCTGTAAGGGATGCGGTCACGATGAGACCAAAGATATAGAAAACCTTTCTCCACCGCCCAGATAAGGTTTCGTAGAGGGCGTTCATGGTGATGTGGCGATTGAGCCGCGTGCCGTACGCGGCCGCAAAGTACGACATGCAGATCATAAGGACGATCGCGAAGTCTTCCGCCCAGGTAATGGTTTCCCCGGTGAAAAAGCGCAGGGCGACGTTGACAAAGATCAACGCCGTCATCACGATGAGAGAGGACCCGATGATGAATCGTTCTATATGACTGATCAGGAGATCAAGCTTTCGAAGCATGAGCGGGACTGAGATTGAACAAGGTCACAGCAGTGTCGTGAATACGCCATGACCGCAAAAACGATCCAACTTTTCCAAGAAAGGAGGATGCCTACTTTGAATGGGCAGCGAGATCCGCTTCCAGCATCTGAACGAGATTTTTGCCGTCCTTTCCGATTCGATTGATAATCACGTTCTTTACGTTTTGTGTAGCATCGCGGAACCGCTTTCGTTCCTGTGACGATATCTTGACAAACTTCAACCCTGCTGCCTTCATGGCCTTAACGCTTTCTTATAAATCTCCTGGCCACGTTCCAGGGTCACCCTTTCCGCTTCGCGGAACACCTCCCTGAGAGTCTTCTGAAGGTCAGACGGCAGCTTATCCCACCATTTTGTGCCAGTACACTCCAGAGTGCCAAGCTGGAGCTTCTCGATCATCTGGATATTGTTGCCGACTTGCGAGGCTGGAAACACCCTCCCTTCAATGCGACCGCCGGTACGTTTCCTAACCTCTTTAACCACCCACTTCGCCATTGTGCTGATGGAGTCCGTTGGGACCCGAGTGTCCCACACTTCATAGTGAACTCAGCACCGAAGCTGGGAACCTGCATGAAAAGCAAGGATAACGCGACGCTAACGAAGATGAGCACGGCCTTTAGGAAGCTATTTTTTATGGCGTTCCTCCGGTAGAATAAGTTTAGCTTTTAACACTTGAGTTACATTTAGACAAGGGGCCTGACCCTGTTTTGGTGAAACCCTTACCGTATGTCTTTAGGTCCGCTGAGCCCGATCTCGGGTCATCAAGCCTCTATCCGTGCTCTTGCTGTGGATGAGGTTTTTGCAGGGACAAAATGGCAGAGGGTTTCTTCATGCCCTGATGGGACACATAATAAAAGGCACGCGGATAATTCATCTTCAACGGACCAGCCATCAATCCTACTTATCAATCCCGTACACCTAACCTCAAAGTCGGGTATAACTATCTGGGCAAATAGGCAATTCCCAGTACAGGACTTTCCGCAAGAGAACATTGACGTTCCAAAGCGAATCACCTGCTAGACAAACAGTTTTAGAGGCTGCACAAGGACTTTACCCCTAACCTATGCAGGGGCGAAAGCTCCATGGTATGAAATTACAGATAACTTGCCTCAATACCAGGAAAGAGAACCGGGTAGAAAATAAGGTGCCGCAAAGAAATTGCAGAATATCCAACGCGCGGACTCCTTTGCCATACCAACCTCGTAGGTACTGGGATCACTCAGGTATTATTAAAAATTTTACTTTTTGCCGAGGATTTCATTGAACGGCACATTATTGATTCTCGTATAAGTAATGGATATCCATTCAGTAATTTGCTATGTTATGAGGTATGCGACCTCATGGCACCTCTCAGCAGCTGGAAGCACGAAGACGTCGAGCCGTAGCTCTACTGCGAGCTGGCAAAACGTATCAATCTGTGGCCGCGACTCTAAACTCCTCGATAAGCTCTGTAGTACGTTGGGTCCAGAGCTTTCGCCAAGGTGGGGCAGTCGCTCTTCGGTCAAAACCAACACCTGGTCGTCCGCCGCGGTTCTCCCAGTCCCAGAAGCGCAAGCTGCTGCGACTACTGAACAGAGGCGCTTGCGCAGCAGGTTACACGACAGACCTCTGGACCCTGCCGCGGATTGCCAAGCTGATCGAAAAGCATTTCGGGATTCGCTACCACCCAGGCCATGTGTGGCGGGTGATGATGAATCTCGAATGGACGTGGCAGAAGCCGCAACGTCGGGCCACACAAAGAGACGAGGAAACCAACGCCCGCTGGAAGAAATACGAGTGGCCGAGTATAAAAAAAAGCCCGAAGACTTGGGGCCCATCTCGTATTTCTCGACGAAAGCGGGTTCCTCCTCATCCCTAACGTCCGCAAGACCTGGGCACCGATCGGGGAGACGCCCATCTTCAGACACAGCTATAAGCGGGATCGGATTTCTGCCATCTCTGCCGTCACCGTATCCCCGTTGCGGAAGTGGCTTGGACTTTACTTCCGTTTGCACAGCATCAACATCACCGGTGTGGAGGTCATCGGATTCTTGCACCACCTTCTCCGGCACTTGCGCGGGCCGGTTGTACTTCTTTGGGATGGCGGCACCATCCACAGGCGCCTCATCGTTAAGGAGTTTCTGCGCCGCCACAAGCGCCTCCATGTGCATCGGTTCCCGCCCTATACCCCGGAGCTTAACCCTGACGAGTTCGTGTGGACCAAGGCCAAATACGCCCTGTCCAACGGTGCGCCCAAGGACATCGTTGAGCTTGGACGCCGACTCCGTCGCGCAATCCACCGCGTTCGAGACTCCCAGCGACTTCTTCGGTCTTGCATTCATGCTTCGGACTTGCCATGGCCTTGATGATAGATATATCCATTATTTATGCGAAGGTCAATAATATATCTTCCAAATTCATGATGGATTGTTGGAGGGCAGTACTCTCTGTAGAGAGAAACTATATCTCCGGGATCGTGACTTGGCGGAATAGCCTGGTACTGCGGAAGACGAATTCACAAATTTCAAAGATATATTTTTTAGCACAAAGCCCCGACAACATTTGGCATTCTCTCACCCTGCAATCCAAGCTGTCAAACATGCAACACCAAGGTCGTAGGAGAGACATTGGCATACCATCAGTGATATAATACGAGCTGTTCAATGGTGAGGAAATTGAAAGGCGATGCAAAAAAATTTCGCAATCAAGTTATATCGCCCACGGGGTTTGAATCCCCGTGTTCGACCAAAGGGAAGAGCTACCGCTTCTCCCCCCCTGTGGAGTAATGGACCGCGACTCCACGGGGGAAACCCCATCGGTTTTGTGCCCGCAGCAAGCCGCGGGGTTACCCAATAACAAATCATAAGGAGTGATTGCCATGAACAATCCTAGGATAGATAACACGGCGCAACGATTGAACCGTCTGGAGCGGGATAACCTCCGGCTGAAGCAGCTAGCCGTCCTTGTACTTCTGGGGGTTGCCGCCATACTCTTCATGGGCCAATCAAAACCCCAAGAAGGTGCCAAGGTGGTGGAGGCTGAAAGGTTTATTCTACGAGATGAGAGCGGGAAGGTTCGAGCCAGACTAGAGGTCGTCAAGGAGAAGGTGGGCCTTGATTTTCACGATGAGGATGGAACCATTCGCGCTAGCCTGACCTTGATTAGAGATGGGGCGCCTAGCCTGAACCTTTACGACAAGGACGGCAATAGGCGTGCCATACTTGGATATACCGAGCTTGAAAGCACACGTGGGGTAACGATGCTTAAAAACACACCCACAGGAATGAGAACAAAGTATCAAATCTTGTCTACCGGGACAGTCAAGAGAGCAGAGTCTTCCTTGGTGTTATTTGACAAGGACAGAAAGGTCATCTGGCGTGCGCCAGTCGACCCGGTTTGTATAACATGCGGGTATAAACTACCTTAGTCCAAATGAGAGGAAGATCCTGCAAGAATCGTTAAAAAAGAGTCGACAGCTGTTGGCGAATGCAGTCTTTGGAGCTGCCGACCCCCTCACGCAACCTCCAATATCCGCTCGGGTTTACGTTTTTTGTCACCTTGCTTTCCTCAGGTGTATCACTAGTCCAAACTTTAAGATCAGGGAATCGCGTGTGGCTTGCTAGAGCCCAGGCAAGAGCAGAAATAATAAATGCTCTATTTTTATCCAATCGGCCCCCCGCATGTTTGCGGCACGATTTTTGCTATATAATTTATTAATATCCACCCCAAAAGCTGGCAGCAACAAATATGATAAAGAACACGCTTTTTTCACTGTTATGAATAGAGGAAGGACACTATGGAAGTTGTCGCGCTGATCATTTCTGGCATCGCATTGTTTATTGCGGTCATTGCGTTTCAAAGAACCGGCGGCTTCAAAGACCTCCGGGGCCGAACCAGTGCTGTTAGCTCTAGGACACAGATGGTTAGAAATGACCTCCAGCGCCGAGTCGAAGTCGTTAGCTCATTGACACAAAAGGTGAGGGATCGAGCCGCTAATATTCTTGAGGGGCTCGAACGAATTATCCGTGGCAAAGGGAAAAATAGAAACCATCAAGGAAACGCGGCTAACGAGATTGTGAGAAGGCGATCGGCCCGCACTCCACGACGGGATTAATCCAGTAACTTCGCATGCTCCAGTCAGGTGTGAACTTGGACAGTGTGTTTCAGAGACACAGGGACACTTTGAAGGCCCGTCCTGGTTCTTATGCGGTTCGGCCCGTAAATTCTTTACAGTGCTCCAAATCAATAACAGCTGCAAGCCGAGTCGAGCGCCCACTATTTAGCGGAATTCTCGTATTCAATCGGCTGGGTAGGTGAGGAAACTCAAGCGAAACGCAAGAGAGTAAGGAAAGGGGTTTTCGGATAAGAGTTGCCTTAGAGTCCCGGACCCACATCACCCATGAGTAATTTCAATAGGCTGAGTTTTTTTGAGATTATCCTGGCAACTCTGTTGCTTATTGGAATCCATCCACCATTATTGGGTGCACTAATCCCGTCAAGTGACAGTGGGGCCGCCATCCAAATGGGGAAGGATATTGCTAGAATAGCTGCTGAGGCCACGGCATCAAGCAGTATCCCTAAATTCAAAAGAGAAATTGTCATTTACGAATACTGCGCTGTTCTTTTTCATCTAACAGACCAAGTCGCCTCCAACAAGTTTGAATCTAAAGAGCGAAAGAAATTTATGAATTTGGTTAATGCTGGACTGAATGCACAACTTACTATCCTGAAATCTGAGCGCGTATTGAACCCAAACATCAATATTGGAGAAATTTTGAAACTTATCAACAAACGTCAGGTAATGTACTCCAAATACGACTCTCAATTTGCCGGATCTTTACCTTGGGCATTTGGAAAGTGGATGGCAAAGATCCTAGATACCCCACAGGACCTAAACACAATACTGGAACATACGTATATCATGTGGCAAAGCTTCGAGAGGTTAAATGTCACGGATAGAATGGTTTCGTTAGAGGCAGAGTAAACCCCGTACCACGGACTTACGTCCGTGGTTTTAGGGCTTGCCCTTCGGGAACTTCAGAACATTCATCCCTGCATTTACGTACAGGGCGTTCTGTGGTACGGGGTAAACGCAATTCGAACTTTCTCTCTGCTGGCGAGAACCGGCGGTTCACATTGAAGCACCGTTCTCTTTTTTGCCTACCCGCTCACCATCCAAAAAGGCGTAACGAGGTCCTCGTTTAGATTGCAGCGCGGTTTTTTCGATACCCGCCAAGCTATCCCTGACCCTCCCTTTCCTTGACACGACGCTCCGCCTGGGTCAATAGTAGAATTTTCTATGTTTTACCCAAGGAGGGATCTTGTCATGTCGCTCTGGAGACCACTGAGGCAAAAAGAGAAACCCCAAAACGAAACCGGGGAGGCCAAGGGCCTCTTATCTCCCCTCGGCTCGATCGGCCCAACAGACCAGCGCCTCGATAATCTGGCACCCCTCATCGCCCCGGGCCTGGTGATCGAGGGGAAAATAGAGGGGACCGGTCACGTGCGCATTGCGGGCCGCTTCAAGGGAAAGGTCTCTATAAAGGGTGATCTGACCATCGAACCTGGGGCTCACATCAGCGGAGAGGTTCGGGCCGAGAACGTTGTGCTCAAGGGCAAAGTGGAAGGTAACATTCACGCCACCTCCCGGGTACAGCTCTTAGAGACCGGGGTGCTCATCGGGGACCTAAAGGCCTCCTCGCTGACGGTAGCCACCGGATCGAGCATGCGCGGGAAGGTCGAGTTCGGGTGGGGTGAGCCAGAGGCCGAGAAGGTCCAGGTCAGTGCTGGAGGGGGGCCCGCTCTATGACCTCGGTCAGCTCCGCCCTTCCCAGTGAGGCTCGGATCTGTCCTCACTGCAAGGAGACGATCCTAAAGAGCGCATCCGTCTGCCCTGCCTGTCACCATTACCTGCAATTCGACGCGGTCAGGACAGGGGTTTCCCCAAGCATTTGCCCGCTTCGGATCGAGGGGACGTTACGTCATCCGGACAGGGAGAAGCCATGCGAGTACTCGGTTGTTCTGGAGGTCTGCGACGAGGGCGGGGAGGTGATCTCGCGTCGGGTAATGAACGTCGGGACCATTCACGCTGCAGAGGTCCGGACCTTCTCTGTCCGGGTGGAGGTCTCCTCCCACGACAAGCCTGCCGTCTGAGCAGCCTGGATCTCCCCAAAGGCAAAAGAAACCCAGCCCTGTCTCTGCAGGTTAAAAGAACTATGTTCAGAGTTGGCTAATGGGACGGAGAATTGATGGTGGTAGTGTCCATCGGTCAACCCAACCTAAAGGGAGAGAAAAAAGCATGTCGGAAGGGAGCACCAGTTTCGGCCTCACGATATCGAACCGGAGCCTGCTCATCAGAGGCGTGGAGGCAAAAGAGGTCATCGACATGGCCGTGAAGGCGGAGGCAACGGGCGTCCTCCAGGCTATCTGGGTAGGAGACAGCATCCTCAGCAAGCCTCGATTGGAATGTATTGCCCTATTGGGGGCGATCGCCGGATGTACCTCTCGGCTCCGACTCGGGGTGGCCTGCATGGCCACCATAACCCAGCGCAATCCAGTAGTCTTCGGCCTGCAGTGGGCAAGCCTGGACGTCATCTCCGCAGGTCGCACGTACCTCGCAGCCTGCATGGGATACCCGGCCAGCCAACACCCGGCTGCCGCCAAAGAACTTGAGGTGATGGGCATCGCCAGCAAAGAACGGCCTGGGCGACTGGAGGAGATGATTCAGGCACTGCGCGTCCTCTGGTCTGACGAACACGCCACGTTCCACGGAAAATACTATTCCTTTGAAGACGTCAACCTTCTACCCAAGCCCATCCAGCAGCCTTGCCCGATCACCATCGCGGCCACTCCACGGGAGAACAACATCGGCGCACAAGGAGTCGAGCGGGCCTTGAGGAGGATCGCCCGTTACGCCGACGGGTGGATGACAAATCAGATAAAGCTTGAAACGTTCAAAGATTACCTGTCACGGATCCAAATAATGCTCGTCGAGGAAGGCCGAGACCCCGATCAATTCAAGACCTCTCTGTATTATGGCATCTGTGTGAACGATGACCGGGACGAGGCCTTCCGCGAGGCCAAGACCTTCCTCGACGCGTATTATCTCCGGAACTTTACCCGGGAGGGGGTGGAGATCTGGACCGCCTGCGGGCCGCTTGACCATTGCGTGAGGTGCATCCAAAGCTTCGTGGATGCAGGCGTCGACCACATCACCATCCGGCCGATCGGCCGGGACCTAGACCGGCAGTTTGCCCTCTACGTCAACGAGGTCCTGCCGGCATTGGGGGTAACCAGGGAGAGTACGGTTGCGAACAAGATCCGGTGAAGTTTTGAAAGGAAGAAAACGTTAATGGGCGTCTGCTTTAGAGATTACCTGGAGAGGCTAAGGGAGCAAAATGAGCTTCTCGAAATCTCCAGGCCTGTGGACTTAAGAAATATCGCGGCCCTGGTCCCACAGTCGGAAAAGGCCCTGTTTTTTACCAAGCCCCTTGGCTACTCGATCCCGGTGGTCTCCGGCCTCCTCCAATCGAGAAACCGCCTCGCGCTCGCAATCGAGGTCCCTTACGTGAAGATCCAGGAAAAACTCCAGCGGGCCATGGAGCAACCCATCGAGCCCAAGCTGGTTCGAGATGGTCCGGTAAAAGAGGTAGTGCTGGAAAAAGATCAAGTGGACCTCTATCGGCTCCCCGTGCCGATCTTTTCGACCCTGGACGGAGGGCCCATGATCACAGGAGCCGTCGTAATTGCC
>JACZXR010000420.1 GCA_022571535.1 Deltaproteobacteria bacterium
ATCTTCTCCTTGATTTACGTTTTCGAGATGCCCTGACCCTTCCCCCAGCAATAAGCCGGATCAACGGTAGGATGCTCCTCATCCGCTCTAACTGGCCGACCAGATCGATGGCCTTATCTCCATTCTGCCGGGGAAGCACCAGGCGGGCGCAATCACGAAACTTTTCTCCTAACTCGTCCCAGGTCATAGGCTTTAACGGGTGGCCCTTTGCGACGTCTGCCCTTCCCTCGATGACCTTTCCATTCTTGAGCTTGATCCGTATACGAGAACGCACCTGATCGTAACCGAGGCCCTCAAGCTCCTGGTCCACGTAGAGCGTCACCCGTTTCATGAACTCGACCACCCTGGGTTCACGGACCTTTCTGTCCCTGAATTGCGCGATGCCCGCCTTCCGCTCAAGAACCCCCATGGCCATGCAAAAGGGGATGCTGAATTTGCCCTCCAGAGCCGTCTTGGGCATCGGGTAAATCAACGCGTTGGGCACATTGGAATTGGTCCCTACCTCGACCGCGTCAATGTCGTCGGCGCATAGATTGTGCGTCTTGACCATATCCAGAATGAGATCCTGGGCCGGGTGAGATAGAGAACCGGAAGGATAGGGCTTGATAGAGATCCCGGGCTCCACAATGAAATAGGGCCTCCCCAGACATCCCGCGATTTTCTCCTCGTCGAACCCGCCGGCCATAGCTTTGAAAAATCCCCTCCTGGCCTCCAGGATATTATGCGCGGTAGTAAATCCCATCTTCGCCAACTGGGCAGCGGTGACACCGTTCTCGGCCGACCGTCCGGCATGGAGCGGCTTGGTCATCGTGCCGAAGTTCTCTCTCAGCCCGGACGCCATGCTGGCCGCTAACCCTAACGCACGCTCCAGGCCCTCCTCCTTCAGTCTCAAAAGTTTTCCAACAGCCACGGCGGCACCAAGCCCACCAATGGTCGCCGTCGAATGGAACCCCTCCTGGTAGTGACGTCGGTTGATGGCATCGGCAATACGGCATTCTACTTCGACCCCCAGAATATAGGCGAGCAGAAGCTCCTTCCCCGAGATTTTTTGTCTCTCTCCAACAGCCAGGACCGCAGAAAGAACGGGAACAGTGGGATGAGTCAGAAGTCCGTAAACCTTGTCAGGAGAAGTGGACAGCTGCGTATCGTCGTAATCCATGGCATGCCCCGAGACTCCGTTGGCCAGCGCCGCCTTCGGCACGGGTGCCATGAGGCCGGTACCCAGAACCGTGGCCTCCGGCCTTCCTCCCATCTGACGGACATGAGAATGAATGATTCGTGATCCTCTCTCCGTAGAACCCGCCAGGATCACTCCAAGACCATCCAGGACAAACCCCTTGGCCGAGCGGATCACCTCCCCAGGGATATTCCCATAACGAGTTCCACGAACGAACTCTGCAACCTCTCTCGTCAAGCCCATCGAATTCAACCCTTCCTAGAATAGTCTCGCCGACGGATAGCACTATTGGGTGGATCTTTCCAGTCTCCCGAAAAAGGGTGCATCTTTGCAGATCATGTGGTCCAATCCAAAGGCGGGTTAACTAAGACCCGAAAGGCCAAAAATAATGAGCAGTAGGAACTCTAATACGAGGCAGTTAAGGTCAACGTGCGGTATTTAACCCCTTCCATTTCCGCCCCATATCTTACCGTCAATCCATAGCTTAGCCAGTTCCATAGCGTAAGCATCAGCCTCCAGCAGTGTATCGAACCTTGTCCTGCGCCGACTCAGTATAGGTATTTTCTTAACCGTCTTACCATCATCAATAATTACGGTAGCCCTGGAATACCAACCTCCGGAACGCCGCCGATGAGAGAGAAGCTCAACAACATGGTCCTTATAAGATTTCCTTTTCATTCTGAATTACCGGGGACAGTATACTTCATTTCCGTTTTTTCCCTTTGGGCCAGCCACCTTTGCTAGGACGCAGCCTTCGACCTACCAGTTTCTCCAGCTTCTCCACAAAATCAGAAGGCCCGAATGGTCTTCCTGTCCGTAAATGAAGTTTCATATTCTCACCCTTTGGTGTGATCTCATTTTCCAAAAAACTCTGCCAATCACCTACCAACCCAAACAGCGTCCCTTCTGACAGCAGACGATCTCTCTTCTCTAATCCCAAGTGAAAGCGTGCGCTTGACCACTCCCAATCCTGTGCCCTCTCCACCAAACATTAAGTGTGAGCTTCCGAGAGGGAGGAAAACTGAAGGCCTGAGGAACAGGGGAGAGAAGGTTGGTACAGGCTCCGGTAGTTGGAGAACCGACACGATGGGGTTGGGCGGTGGCCGTTCGGCTGAGGTCACGCCGAAGCCCTCAAGACAGTTATCTGGTTCCTCAGGCTGGAAGACTTTCTTCCTCGGGGAAAGTGGGTCTTGAAATAATTGACAACTGGGTTGCGAAGAAGTCTTCACCACACTGTTCGCAATAGAGCTGGTCCACCCTTGACAGACAATCCTCTGTGCGATATGTTTCTTTTCAATAGTTACTGGAAACCTTATCCAGAGTGGCTGAGGGACAGGCCCTTTGAAGCCACAGCAACCGGTTCCATCACAGGATGGAATGCTGGTGCTAATTCCCGCCCCTTGAAAACAGGGGGAAGATAAGGTGAGGGATAAAACCTCTTCTTATCCGGGAGAGGTTTTTTTTTAGTCTATTAAGGAGGTTGACCATTCGTCTCAAGCCCGAACAGATTGAGCGGTACAGCCGCCAGATCATGATCCCCGACCTGGGAGGAAAAGGGCAAATCCGCCTGCGCCAGGGACGGGCCCTGGTGATCGGGGCCGGAGGTCTGGGCTGTCCTGCTGCTCTCTACCTCGCAGCGGCGGGCATTGGAATCTTGGGTATCGTGGATAACGACCAGGTGGAGCTCTCCAACCTTCACCGGCAGATCCTCCACTCCACACCGGATCTAGGCCGACAGAAGGTCGAGTCGGCGAAAGAAAAACTCAACAGACTCAACCCTGAAGTAGAGATCCGCATCCATCCGATGCGCTTGAATGAGGACAATGCGACTGAGGTCTTCGAGGATTATGACTTCATTATCGATGGCAGTGACAATTTTGCCACGAAGTTTCTCGTCAACGATATCGCTGTGGGTTTGGGCAAGGCGTTCTCCCACGCCGGGATTATACGCCTCCAGGGTCAAACGATGACAGTGGTCCCGGGAAAGAGCGCCTGTTACCGCTGTCTCTTTAAGGAACCTCCCCCCCCAGGGGAGATCCCAGGCTGCCAGCAGGCGGGCATCTTAGGTGCTGTCGCAGGAACCATTG
>JACZXR010000421.1 GCA_022571535.1 Deltaproteobacteria bacterium
ATCGGACACCGCGATCCGGGGGATCTATAACCGAGCCGGTGGCCTAGGGAAGTTCGGCCACCTTCGGACACCTACGCCTTTGGACAATCAGCCCATCATCCGCATGAATCGCGACACGCTCTATTCCGGCGCAGTTGTGGATCTCAGCACACCCGCAACGGTGATCCTGCCCGACACGGGCGGCCGCTACATGACCCTTCATGTAGTTAACCAGGATCACTATATGTTCGCAGTTTCCAAGCCTGGTCGTCATGAGCTCACTCAAGAAACGGTCGGCAGGGAGGCAAACGTGCCCGTATTCCCAACGTAAGGAGAGTGTTCGATGAAGAAGATATTAGGAGTATTTCTGTGTTTTGTTTTTGTATCCGCTAATGCTGATTCAGGTGCATACGTATATAAACAAAGCTTTATGCCTAGAGAAACGGTAGAGATAGATCTCTCAAAAACAGCTTTGTTCGTTACGGACCCTCAAAACGATTTCTTGTCAGAAGAAAGTCCTGCCTGGGGTTTAGTCGGCCCAACGGTTATACGTCATAAAGTCGTTGAAAAAGAGAAGATGCTAAAAGAGTTAGCTAAAGAGGTCGGAATCCCGCTCTTTTACTCTACCCACATGTACACACCTAAAGATTTTGAGCAATGGCCGCAAAATCCCCTTAACGGCATCGACAAGGTGATGTTTGAAAATCATATGTTTGCGCAAGGAGAATGGGGGCATGAGATTCACCCCGACCTAAAACCAGATAGCAATACGATCGTTATGAATCCGCATAAGGGGCTCAGCAACTTTTGGACTGGAGATGCCGCTATTCAGCTAAGGATGTACGGAATAGAAACAGTCATCATGTACGGTATGTCAGCAAATATGTGTGTAGAGTCGCACGCTCGAGATGCGATTGAAAATGGTTTTGATGTAATTATCCTGGCTGACGCCACTGCAGCAGCAGGAGATGCTGCGTATGAGTCAGCTCTTACTAACTTTGAATTCATAGCCCATGAGGTAATGACCACAAATCAAGTTATAAAAAGACTGAAAAAGGCAAAGATGAAGGAGAAGGAAATGATGAAGGATATGAAAAAATAAGCAACGAAGTTATGCGTTCTCGGTGGCTGAACCTTAAAAGCAACTTCTTATCATTTCAAAGAGGTGAGCATTGAGTGCCTAATAATCCGTTGATATGTCTTCATTATGATTCCGGTTACCTTCGGGACAGCCTTTGGGCGGGGTCGAAATACCACGTCAAAGAAGTCTCCAAGCCGGATACCTAAATACTTTGTGGAGATGAAACCTCGCCAATCACCTATGGAGGAAATATCATGAAGATGAATTGGATTATAATTGTGGTTGCCTTGTTTTTAGCAGTTTGTGCCATTGGGTATTTTTTATATTTCTGAACTGTAAACGAGATACATGTTGGTTAGACGTTTCGAGCTACACAATAGGGTCTTTTTATTTCGTTACTTCAAATTTTCGATTAATTGAGATGCGCGCATGAAGAAGTCAACTACAAGCAGTCATTTGAAAGGGGGCCGAAGATGAGCCTATATTCGAAGTCTCGAGAATTCATCACGCGAGTCGCGGGAACCAGAACTTTGCTTCGATCTGCATCGGTGGGCCTTGTGCTCCTTTTCTGCCTTTTCGCGCTGAACCCTCTCAGCGCGCAGACGGAGATGAAAAAGGGCATGGGGAAGAAGGAGGGCACGGAGAAGAAGGAGGGCACGGAGAAGAAGGAGGGCATGGGGATGCCGGAGGGCATGGAGATGCCGGAGGGCATGGAGATGCCGGAGGGCATGGAGATGCCGGAGGGCATGGGGAAGAAGGAGGGCATGGAAGGGTCGGGTTACTAGCGCGGCTCTAAGTGTGCTACCCGTAGATTTGATGTGAACGTTGTGCCGGACGTTCGTGCGCTGCACGGGCGAAGTAAAGAACTGAAAACAACTGAAAGGAGGTTGTCACCATGCGTGCTACAAGAGGCCTCGTCGCTGGCTGCGTTCTAGCGAGTGCCCTTCTCACGCTCGTCGGTACGGCCACTACTGTGGCTCAGTCAACCAAGGACAAATACGCGTCGCCCAAAGAATCCGCCCTACCGCCGTCCGATATGAAGCTTAACCTCGAACGAACAGCCCTCGTGGTGACAGATCCCCAGATCGACTTCCTGAGTCCCGATGGTGTTGCATGGGGCCTCGTCGGGAACAGCGTTAAAGAAACGAATACCGTGAAGAACCTCGAACGCCTCTTTGCCGGGGCAAAGAAGGCCGGCATCGTCG
The DNA here is from genome assembly GCA_022571535.1 of Deltaproteobacteria bacterium. GTDB lineage: Bacteria > Desulfobacterota > Binatia > UBA9968 > CAXXLF01 > JACZXR01. Next base: position 2,266 of record JACZXR010000421.1, read on the forward strand.
TGGCCATCTCACCGCATTACTACTACCCGACGGATCACGGATGGAAGTTCGAGGGAGCGCTCGAGAAGGTAATGCATGCCCTGAAAATGTTCGACCGGCCGAGTGCCTATTCTGTAAAAGGATTCGACAAGTCAGGGGCCGATTTTATGCCCCAATACAAGAAGTACATCCTCGATGGTAAGACCGTCGTTACTTCGCCGCACAAGTTGTACGGCCCAGAACAGAACGACCTCGTCCTCCAGCTCCGGAAGCGAGGAATCGATCAGGTGATTCTGGCGGGCATGTCGGCGAATCTCTGTGTCGAGTCCCACATGCGCGAGCTCCTCGAGACGGGCTTCGAGGTCGCCGTGATCAAGGACGCCACGGCGGCGGCACAGATTCCCGATGGAGACGGCTATCTAGCGGCGTTGACCAACTTCCGCATGATCGCCAACGCTGTCTGGAGCACGGACGAGGTTCTTACGAAGCTAAAGAAGTAGGCAGGGGGATCGATCGTGGGGACCCGTCCCACGCCAAGCTGATTCAGAAGATCTACGAAGTGGACCCCCTTACCTGCCCAAAATGCCAGGGGCAAATGCGGATTATCAGCTTTATTGAGGACCAGGAGGTCATCAAAACGATATTGAAACATCTTGGACTCTGGCTGGTCACACGAAAACCCCAGCCAAGGGCCAATGCGACCCCCGAGAATTTCAGATCGATTATTCCGATGCACAGATCCCGCCCGCTGCCGAATACCTTTACCGCGACCCTGAATACTCTCTGGATGTGTGCGTATCCTGATTTTAAACCGCGGGGCGGCGTAAGGGCCCTCGTCTACCCAGATTTGAGGCTACCGACACAAGCTCGTCCGCTGCCACACCCCTCAGCCCGTCTCCACTCACGGCTCCTATCACCCTCCGAACGCCCGCCGCCTCCCCACCCTCCATATCTTGGGGTCCATTTCCCCTAACCCCCGTATCTCGTGGTCTCTTTTCCCTTGACACAAAGCG
>JACZXR010000422.1 GCA_022571535.1 Deltaproteobacteria bacterium
CCCTGGTCGGCAAGCTGTCGGAATATTCGTAGCGCCGTTGCGTAGTCGCCACGTTGATATGCTTCGTATCCCACAGAAAGGTCGGCGGCATGGGTCGTCAAGACAAGACTCCTGCAAACAAGGCAACAGCTACAAGACCAATGGCAATTTTCTGGATAGTCATACGTTTATTCTTTCAGGTGCTTCTGAATAGCGGTAGACCCTTGGAGAAATACTTGGAAGGCAATCAATTACAGCGGCATTGGATTCACGTCACTTCTCACTTCCCTTTCGGTTTCCATTCCCGCGCCAGCCTCTGGGCCTCGGCGATCTGCGCGGGAGTCATCTTCTCGGCTAGAGTGTCGCGGTTTTCCCTGGCGATTTTATTACCCTGCCCTGCAGCTAGGTTGTACCACATATGCGCTTGGACATAGTCCTGCTTCACACCTTGGCCTTTCTGGTACATGGCACCGAGATAGGTTTGGGCATCGGTGTCACCCTGGTCTGCAGCCTTGCGGTGCCACCTCATAGCCTCCGCGTAGTCCTGCTTCACACCCAGGCCAATGAGATACATGGTACCGAGATTGGTCCGGGCAAAGGCGTTACCCTGGTCTGCAGCCTTGCGGTACCACCTCACCGCTGCCGCGTAGTCCTGCTTCACACCTTGGCCCTTGTCGTACATGACACCGAGATTGAACTGGGCCTTGGCGTCACCCTGGTCTGCGGCATTTCGGTACCACCCCACCGCTACCGCATAGTCCTGCGGCACACCTTTACCATCGTGGTACATGTTACCCAGGGCATTCTGGGCACTGGCGTTGCCCTGGTTAGCAAGCTGTTGAAATATTTGTATCGCTGTTGTGTAGTCGCCACGCTCATGAGCCTTTACACCCGCATCAAGATCAGCGGCATGGGCCGTCATGCTTCCAACAAACAAGGCAACGGCTACAAAACCGATGGCAATTATCTGGCTTGTCATACGGTTATCTCTCTACGTTTCTGACTATCAGGTTATGGGAGATGGTAGCAAGGGAGGCCAAACAGGGCTTATTTCCGGCATTAGCCTATTTGAGATATGGTCCAGGGGCTATCCCGCCTCACAGAAATATCGGCATTAAAATCTCAGATACCGCGCCTCCGGCGCGGCTTGAAGGTCACAGCCAAAAATTTTAATAATTTTTTTTCGCAGATCAGCCAAAGTGACCCAGTAGCAGGTTAAGAAGCCTACGCCGCTCTAGGCTAACTGGCCTTGACGCCCCTCTTTTAATCACCAATTCGACATAGGCGTAAATGAGTCAATTCTGAATGGGCTGGAACCCGCTCTGGGCTTGGGTTTGCTGCGCATTGGACCCCCAGGACGCAATTAATCGACGCTTTAATTGAGTTCTGACTAGCTTTATTGCGGTCCCGTAGCCCATCACTGGCATTAACGCTTGGTCACTCTCCGTCTCAACAGTTTTGTTAGACGGTCTAGGGCGCGGAGGGATAGACCACGCGGCTTATGCAGACCTGTCTCCCATTTCCCAACAGTTGACACGGATACTCCTAGTTTTTTGGCAAACTTTTCTTGAGATAAGTCCAGGTGGGCTCGAAGTCTAGCTACGTCAGATTTCCGAATCATTACCCTTCTCCAAAGAGCGCTTGGCTCTCTCCGCCTGTTGGGCTTCACGTTACTGTTAGTCTTACGCAGCTGTGAGGAGGCTATTACTTAGCTCTTGGCTTGGCTATTATTAAATGCTGGAAGCTATGTCAATAGGCTGGATAGAGGCTTATCTAAGAGAGGTTGATCTATCGCTTCCCCACGAGAATGGCGCAGACGCCGCAATGCCAAGACCCGAACAGAGCGCGGAAGCCTGATTTAAACCAGGAGCCAGCCTAGCCGGAAGAAGAAAGGAGCGGGAGGCTTGTCAAGGTCTCCCCAGCTCCTGGGGACAGGAAGGAGTATGCAGTCAGGAAGAAAAAACAAACGGGGTTATCGCAGTACGCTTCGAGCACACACGGTGTGCCTATGAGGGAACTTCTAGAGCTGCAACTTCTTTAATGGGCCGACCGACATTTTGGGTCAATACGGTAAGAACCCTTTGAAGCTGGTCACGATTTCCTTGAAGGACGCCACTATGCTCGTTCCCTTCATATTCGATGCTTAGAACTAAATACTGGCTTTGAGAGCTCCACCGCACCCGCTTCAGTACACCCACCTCGCCAATCGCGAATTTGCCGATGCCACTGTAGGAGGCTGCCCAACTGGGATGCCAGCCCTGTAAATCTCGTATCAGCATATACCCACACCCTACCAAAAAGGATTTCCTCTGTACATGGCTTTTGGCATCCATTATCCCCGTAGAACAGCCATTCCAGCCCCTACCCCCTCGCCCAAGTGTCCTACCCTTCCCCAGGGGGCGGGATAGCCCGTTAAACCAGCGTTCCTGTAAGGGCTCCTGAGCAAAAAAGGGGCGTTTTGGAGGAGTTGATAGCAGAACAAATTTCTCAATTTTGACGGCCCAATTCGGACATTTTCTGTCAACTAAGATGATTCTCCCTTTCCTAACTCATTGATTTTACTCCATTCCTCCATTTTGGTACGGCTGTTGCGTACCTTGGGTCACTAGGAAAGATTGTCTGCCCTGGGATTAATGGCAACGTAGAATTGCCGATATCTTTGAGATGAATTGAGCATCCCTTCAGTCAGGTTTGACAACGGGCCTATGCCCTGCCTATAAAGTAGTTGCGGAGGGAAGTATTGTTACTTGGACGGTACGTAGAGGATCCCATCGACGAGGACCCGCTTCGGATCGGGGCGACCGGATGCACCTATTGTACCGTCCGGACGGAGATACTGGTGGACACGCGCAACCTCTTGATCCTTGGAGTTAAGATAGATGATAAACTGACTCCGCATACAGTACGGAACAGGAGCGAGTGGCGAAGTCGGATGATTGTTAGCGACGAGCCTTTGATGCAATTCTCCAATCTGGACCCGTTCCCAAAATCCTCCATGATTGAAGATTCGACGCAACTCGCCCGCGGGCACACGACGTGAAGGAGGTGATTTAGTCATGCCTATTCCTCTTGATGTCCAAATCCATGAGCGGCTTGCTCAGTACTTAGCGGGAAGATTATCCATTCAGGAATTTGAGGACTGGTTTGTTCCAAGCAGCTGGGATGTTCGCCAATCTGGCACCACGCAAGACGCAGACCTTGTCTATCGGGTTGAACTCTTCTTGGCTGAATTTTCCAATGACGACTGGACTGAAGAGGAGCTAAAATCCAA
>JACZXR010000423.1 GCA_022571535.1 Deltaproteobacteria bacterium
AACAAATATCTTGCGGAGACTACTGCATTTGATCAAAATAACTTACCAGGATACAATAGTTCTACCGATGTAACGGTCGTGGCTGCTGCGTCTGAGACTACTTTCTTACTAACCGCAACACATAGCAAGTGTTAATCTGGTAATAAGTGGACATTTGCAAGCGCCACAGGACAGTTCGATGACACGGGCGGCTGTAAGTAGTCCGCGTATCTTTCGCAGTTGATCGTTTAAAATCTGGGGGGGGATGGATTTCAAAGCCTTCCCCCCTTTTTCTCTCCTGTTTGCTATTCTCGTTGTGACCTGACTTTTTCTCCCATAGACCGGAAAAGCACTAATACTTTCTTCATGGCGGTCAAAAAAAGCCTTATAACCCGCTCTGCCGACCTTTCCGTTTTCTTTCTCTTGGCGGCTATGGTCCTCTGGTTTACCTGGGAAATGGTATGGGGTGGGAAGGTCCCCTTTTTTCGGGACTTGGGCCCTTACTTTTACCCCATGAGGTACAGTCTCGCCCAGAGCTTTAGGGCTGGAGAGCTTCCTCTCTGGAATCGTTATATGGCCATGGGGTTCCCTCTTTTGGCTGATTTTCAGTCTGGGACCTTTTACCCGCCTCACCTTTTATACCTTGCATTACCTTTTTGGACAGCTGTTAGGGCCATTTTTGTCCTCCACTTTTTTATTGCAGCCACGGGGGGCTACATGCTCTGCCGCCGGTGGAACTATCCCCCATACTTAGCAATCTTGGGGGCTACTCTTTTCACCCTCGGGGGGACGATAGTGTCCCTCAGCAACTTGTTGAATCATTTCCAAACTGCGGTATGGCTACCCTGGATAATTTACTTTTGGGAGAGAGTGCTAAGGTCCAAAGACAGCGGTGGTTTCCTCAGCCTAGTTTTAATTTTGCTCTTCCAGTTTCTTGCAGGATCACCTGAACTGTATGCCCTTAGCGTTGTGGTCCTCGTTTTAGTTGGCCTCAGAAACAAAGCAGGAGATCGAGCTGTCACGTACCGAAGGATTTTCTTTTCTCTAATAGCAGCCAACGCATTGGTTGCAGCGCTTGCTATGGTTCAGATTCTACCTACGGTAGAACTTCTCATCAGATCACGGTTTAATTATCCCATCTTTTATTCTGAGGCGATCTCGTGGTCATTGCACCCAGCTAACCTGCTTGACCTTTTTGTTCCTAATAAGGAGGTAGACACTGATGTCTACATGGGAATTCGCCTTTTTTTTGGACGCGATCTTCCGTTTATTGTGAGTTACTACATGGGAGCCATCTCCCTTGTCGGAACCATTTTCTGGCTTTATTATGCCCCCCGAAAAGAAAAAGCTGTTCTACTGGGAGTGGTCTTAGTCATCGTTATCTTATCAATGGGGCGCTATACGCCCTTTTACTCTATCCTTTACGGATATATTCCTGTTTTTAAGCTCGTCCGCTTTCCTGAGAAATTTTTTTTCCTGGTCCATGCTTTTCTTCTATTCATTGCCCTAAGGGGCCTCTGCGAATTTAACCATCGCGACCGTCCTACTAACACGGGTCCTTTCCTGCTGCTTTCCTTCATCACGGCACTATTATCTGTCCTTTATCTTTTTTTCCGATTTGACAGCGACTCCCTCCTCCGCTTGATTGCCTGGAGCAAGCAGGTTTCTGTTTCATCTGAGACGATTAAAAGTTACACCGGTGTGCTTCTTTCTCTAGAGAGACAAATTGCACTGATATCGGCCTTCTCCATCCTCTTTTTTCTGTGGGACAGAAAAAAAATTAGCAACCGCCTTTTTCGCTACCTGCTTGTGGGTATGGTTTTTGTGGATCTAAGCTCGGCTCACAGGTCCTTCCAATTTCTCCTCGATCCGGATCGAGTCACCCAGAGTCCCAGAATAATACAAGATCTTGATCCTGAGCCGACCAGGTTGTTCAACTACACGAGCCGTACCAATCTTCATCCCAGCAATTATGTGATCTACAAACAAATGCCTTTCCATGACTTCAATTCGATGATTTTCTCCAACCTCTATCCAAACACGGGGGTTTTCTATGGAATTGAGTACATGCAGGAGATCGATGCACTAGGAAGAGGGCCTTACCTGGAATTTCTTATGTATGCCAATGAGATTCCCCCCGAAAGACAGTATATGCTGCTTGGCGCCATGAACGTTAAATACATTAGTAGCTTAAATCCATTGCCTGAAGAAGGCATATCGGTATTAAACCACTTTCCGCAATACCATACGTGGTTATACACGCTCGACGACTGGGTCCCCAGGAGTTATATCGTCCCAAAGGCCATTGTTGAGAAGATCCCTTCAAAGACTTTGGATCGGCTTTCTGAGGAGGAATTTAATCCCCTTAAAGAGGTCGTCCTCGATCACCCTTTGGAGTTACCTTCACCTCTGGCCCTCCACTCCCGGGCTGAGATCGTTCGCTATACGAATAAATCTGTGACCATTAAAGCTGCTCTTGATGGCTCAGGGATTTTAGTCTTGACAGATTCATTCAGTCCTGGCTGGAAGGTTTTCGTAAATGGTGAAGAGAAGAAAGTCCTGCGGGCAAACTTTTTTTTTCGGGGGGTAGCTCTCGGTCAAGGACAACATTTGGTTGAGTTTCGCTATGAACCCCTCTCCTTCAAAATCGGCCTGGGAGTATCCCTGATGACCCTCTTTAGCATCATTATTGGCTCGATTTTTGTCCGATCACGTAAAGGCTCGGTGGAGAAAAAAGACGCCATCCGCCTGATTTGATTTCAGACACATGGGGAGGATGCTAATGAATCCTAAGAACGGGGAAGCGGTATCTTGGTCAGAGGAACAGAAACGATTCTATAAAGCCTTCCCTCATGCTCATCTGGAATTCAATCCGACCAGTCTTTATGCACAAAACATTGTAAGCGAGATCCTCGCACGCACCGGGCTGAGCCCTGATAATAAAATTCTCGAGGTGGGATGCGGTTCAGGCCGATTTACCCTGCACCTGGTGCAGAATGGACTACGTATCACGGCCTTAGACTTTTCTAAAGAGTTGCTCGAGAAACTGGAACAGGTAGCCCGACATCTTGGATTAGAGGCGAATCAGTTGAGAGTACAGGCAGGCGACATATCTACATCCACCGAACTCTTCAATGGGGAGGAATTTGACAGTATTATCGGAATTTTTTTTCTCCATCACTTGGAGGACCTGAGGTCGGGACTCAAATCTCTGCATCGAATACTAAAATCGGGGGGAGATGTGATCTTTGTCGAACCCAATCGCCTCA
>JACZXR010000424.1 GCA_022571535.1 Deltaproteobacteria bacterium
GTAGCTGATCGGCTCGGGCACCCGCGCTGGTCGCTTGCCTATCAGAGTCGGAGCGGGTCGCCTCGTGAGCCATGGCTAGAGCCCGACATCTGCGACGTTCTGCGTGGGCTGGCCAGGGATGGGGCGGAGGATGTAGTTGTCGTGCCTATTGGGTTTGTGTGTGAGCACGTGGAGGTGCTGTACGACCTGGACGTAGAGGCGCGAAGGGTGGCAGAGGAACTTGGACTGCGCTTCCATCGGGCCGCCCCCGTCAACGACCACCCGCGTTTTATCGAGATGCTTGCCGATCTTGTGCGGCAAGGCCCGCCCATAGTGCGCCAGTGCGAATAGAATTTATTTTTGCCAGATGGCTGTACTCTTCGTCTAATTGGCCTACACTGAGTGGTGAGAGTCGGAGAAGAACTGAAAATAGAAGGGAGCCTTGGAGAGCAATGGAATCCCTAAGAAAATGGTTAGCTTTACCAATTGTTTCGCTTTTGACAATGCTGCTCTGGCCTTCCCTCGCGCATACCGGGGAAACGGTAAAGAGGCTGAGACTGGCCTATTCCGGCTTTGGGGTGGGGACTGCCGTTGCACTGGTGGCCAAAGAGGCTGGTCTCTTTAAGAGATACGGCCTTGAAATCGAAAATGTCTACATCGATGATGCACCCACTGGCGGCATTCAGGCACTAATTGGAATTGATATCTTTTTGGGTTCGGGCAATCCCGTTGTGCCATTGCAGGCCATTCTCAAAGGGGCAGACATTATCTTTCTCGGATCTCATTCAAGCCTGGAGCACTACAGGTTTGGTGTATCTCCCAATATTTCATCGATCAAACAGCTCAAAGGGAAAAAAATCGGGGTATCCGGGCTTGGCCGAAAATCGGATCTCATTGCTCGTGTGGTTCTTCGCAGGGGGGGGCTTGACCCATTAAAAGATGTTGAGATGGTAGAGATTGGATACTCCCCTGAAAGGGCATTAGCGCTCTCGAAGAATCTGATCCAGGGCGCGCCTTTAGTCCCTGAAATAGCCCTACAGGCTGAAAAGCTAGGGCTCAAGATCCTCGATATCAAGGGGGTGCCTGTTATCTCAGAACTCTTAATGACCACCCGATCCTTGATCAAGAGGGATAACGAGGTGGTGAGACGCTTTATGAAAGGGTACCTGACCGCAATCCACTATTATCTGACCCATCGGGATGAAAGCATGGGGATCATTGAGAGACATGTGACGATTGTGGGTCGAACTTCCATAGAAGCCATGTACCATGCCTTGGCAGCTCAACTTGAGCCGTCACCTTTTCCCAATATAGAGGCGGTTCAGGCGCTGATCGATGCTGTTTCTGTGGCTGATAGCCGGGCAAAGTCTTTTAAGCCGGCGGATTTATTTAATCTGCGTATTCTGAAAAATCTCAAGGCCAGTGGCTTCGTGGAGAATCTCTACGCTGAGAAGATTAATCTATAAGTGGGACCGGCGAATACAAACTCTCCAAGTGCTCTCGAACGCATAGATTCTTACCGATAGAATGTTCAACAGAACGACTTCAAGAAAGTTTTTCGCGCCAAGCCTGTCCTGAGCCCTTCCTTTGTCAGGATAAACTCTGCCGAAGGGACGCCAAGATCGCAAAGAAAACTTTTTTGATTCTCCTCCTTGGCGTCCTTTGCGCCTTTGCGAGAGTCATCGTTTATCCGATTTCCTAAACCCAAATTCAACTGAAAATTTCAAATATCTTTGGCTAGGTTTTTAAAAGATGGTGGTTGGAGTGGCCACCTGGAGTCTCATGCCTTTGCGGTACGCTGCGGGACTGAGAGGATAATCAGGGCTGCCAACAGGTTAACTGCGCCAAACAGGTAAAATGTATAGCTCAGACCGTAGATGTCGGCAATTAGTCCAGCCACGAGAGGGAAAATTAGAGATAGGAAAGAACGGGCGATGTCCATAAAGCTTTGGGCTGCGCCCCATAGTTCTCTCGGTGCGTGATCCAGGCCAGCAGCCTGAATGACTGGGCCAGTAGAGAAAATGACCATACCTCCCAAGGAGATTACGGGAAAGAGGATTATGGGGGATTGGATCAAGGGGATGGCCATAATGAATAGGCTACCAGAGAAGAGACACAAGAATATGATGGGCTTTCTACCCCATCGGTCTGAGAGGTGTCCAACAACAGGGGCAAAGATTGTACCGACCAGAGCGAGGGAAGAGAGATAGACCCCGATCGAAGCAGTGCTCAAGTTCATCTCATAAGAGAGGTAGAGCGGAAGGAACGTAGGAATGATATTTTCGCCAATGGACCTGAGGGCCGCAACGAGACATATGCCTAAAAACGGAATATTTCCTAAAACGCCTGCGCGAAATGCCGCCACATAGGATAGGCCCTTCTTCTTCTGTTCTTGGTCTCGCCCTAGCGGAGGGAGGAGTTGCCATAGCAGAAGGGCCATGAGAATTCCTGGAATGAGATGAAGCTTAAACGCGGTTCTCCAGGTGATGAACCAGAGCAAGCCGCCAATAGCTAGCGGGGCGAGTGCCTGCGCGAGGTTTCCGCCCATGGCGTGGATGCCCAGGCCGAAGCCCATCCGATCTGGAAAGTTTTCCCCGATCACTGCACGGGCGGGCGGGTGCCAGAGGAAACCACCGAAGAGAGTTCTTGACCAAATCAAAACGGCAAAAACAATAAAAGTGGTGGAGTAGCCGAGAAAGTAAAAAAAGATGGTTGGCCATAAGATGGAGAAAATCAGAATCGCTTTACGTTGATTGAGAAGGTCTGTGGCTAACCCCCCTACCGTTGTGCTAACCATCATCACAATCCGCTGAACGGACCGGATTAATCCCATCTGGATGTAGCTCATTCCCAAGTCCTTGAGAATCAACGGCAGGCAAACGGACATTGCCCCCTGATGCCAGTGGGTGGCGCCGTGGCCAAGGGCAAGGGTCCATAGAAGACGGTTACGTGTGGGCATGGTGATTTCTGTGGACCTGTGCAGTGTGCCAATAGTCGCGGGAAAGCCGCGGATTTATCCAAAAACGTGGGTGATTTTGTTTAGTCCACGCAACGGGGTCCACCTAAGTGAATCAATTTGTCATTGGGTGTGTGGTGGTCTAGTGGCGGAGAAGGGAGGGAGTCGAACCCTCCGGGAATCTTACGACTCCCAGACTGGTTTTGAAGACCAGCGGCACCACCGGGCACCTTCCTTCTCCGAGGCTTGAGATTCAACAACTCAGCCGCCTTCACCTCAACAGGCAAGAGTTTTTTCGCTTCACAGCCTAAT
>JACZXR010000425.1 GCA_022571535.1 Deltaproteobacteria bacterium
CTCCAGATACTCCCGCTATAAACGTTGCGCTGAAAACCAAGATGGCCCTGACACCGGAGTTCGGGCAGGTGATTGCCGTAGCAAGAGCCCTCGTGAACAATGGCCAATCGCCCAAGATGAAAGTAGACATCTCCCAGACACCACAAGGTGAAAAAGACCTGCTCCGAGAATTCTGGAAAAAGCTTGGCACGTTCATACACAATTGCACAACTCCCACCTTCGTCACCTGGAACGGTCTGGAGTTCACCTTCCCATTCCTTACCGAGAGGTCGGCCTCCCTCGGCATCGAGCCATCCTGTGTCCTGCCCAGGGCTCGCTTTCAGCCGTGGAAACATCTCGATCTTCTGGCTGAACTCGGTGCTTACGACCCACGCCGATACATAAGCCTCCGAAGCCGAATGGCGCTCTGGGGACTAACGCTAAATGGCAACGGTAAGGAAATTGGCTTCGAGAATCCAGACACTTTGATCGAGCAGTGGCGACGTGGAAACTCTGCGCCTCTGGAAGAAAACCTAAAACTTACGCTTCTCGCAATACATCAAATACTCAATAAGACCTCTCCCTTCCTGTTCCGGACCGGGCACAATGGTGAACGCCATCTGCCGCAGATCAGCCCAGCATGATCCCCATCGGAACAAACCTCCGGATGGCAAAGGCCCCGTGGATGACCTATACGGTCTTAGGAATCAATAGCCTCCTACACCTGTTCCTCTCCTGGAAAAACAACCTTAGCCTGCCACCGAAGATTATTGACTCATTCGGGTTTGTCCCGAGCAGTCTCCTGAACCTCGACCCCCTGGCCATGCCCACCCTCTTCACCTCCATGTTCCTGCATGGGGATCTCATGCATCTCATAGGAAATATGCTCTTCCTCCTGGTATTCGGGAGAAAAGTTGAAACCCAGCTGGAAGTGAAAAACTACCTCGCCTTTTACCTTGCAAGCGGAGTCACCGCCACCATGACTCACACAGTTATACAACCGGATTCCACCACCCCACTTATCGGAGCCAGCGGAGCGATCAGCGGGGTCCTGGGAGCTTTTCTAATCTACAATCCAAAAGCACGCATAACGCTCATCCCGGATCCCGTCTTAATCTATTTGCTGCGCCGCCTGACAATAAGAGTCCCGGCGTGGGTATTCATCCTTATCTGGTTTTTCCTACAACTCCACTTCACAACTAACCCCGCATCTTCCACTATCGCCTTCTGGGCCCACATCGGAGGATTCCTCATGGGAGGAACCATGGCGCTTGCTGTCTACAAGTATCTCCCAAAGGAAAGATTCTACGCGGCAAGGAAAAGACACTACGACTGACCCAGGCTCCAAGAAAGCCGGAAGAGATCCTGCGCAAACATCCAACGCACCTCCGAAGACCTCCCTTAAAAAGCCGTTAATGACCGGACTCAGGGCTTTTAGAAAAAGACTCGGGGAAAAGGCTAAAAGACAGCCATCCTGTCACAAAGAAATCGCCTTGGAGCAGATAGTACCTCTCCTTCCCCTCATCGATCGGGTAATCTACACCTACTTCCGTTGGGCACTTCCAAAAATCAAAACAGGAATTTACGACATCCACGACCTGCGTCAGGAAGGGATTCTTGGAATTATAAGGGCAATAGAGCTTTACAACCCAAAAAAAGGAAAGCTCGCACATTATGCCCGTTGGCACATAAGGGGAAGGATCGGCAGATTCCTACGGTCTAACAGCTTTCCCAACATAACTATCCCTACCCACGCAAGACTCACCCTCGGTTTCCTGCCGATCGATGAGCCGATCAGAAAAGACCTTCCCTTGACCCCAACCGATATCATCTCGCTAGAAAACTACCAAGCCACAGCTTCAGAGAAGGAACACCAGGCATCTGTGAGAAAACTTGCCCTGCTCATACTGAAACAGATTCCACGTCCGGAAGGAAAGATCCTCATCAAACGATTTGGAATCTGCACCTGCAGGAACAACCGGGCAGCGCACTACCACAAACCGATCACCTTGAACCAAATAGGTAAGGACAAAGGCGTCTCCCGAGAAAGGATAAGGCAGAGACTTCAGAAAATCTTCGCCAAGGTAAGAAGAAGCAGAAACAAAACCATTAAAATGATAACACAGGAATGGGAAACTCCCTGACCCCAAGCTAGGCCTTGCTATAAAACCCTCTCAAAGCTACCCCATCATTCAACCCGTCATTTCCACTGATTTTGGGGGAAGGGGTTATCCCGCACCTTTTACCAGCCGTATTGAGCCATATAAACCTCCCTTTTTTACCTGAATCGCGTATCCCCAGGAATCTAACCCGGCATAAACTCTCTCCATATCCATGGTAGACACTCCCGGCCCTCCTATCGTCAGGTTGGGAGTGACAGGCCACTAGCCCTCCGGCTAACGGCCTCGCCATGCAAACAGAAAGGACGGGAGCAAGAGTATGCATCATCCATGTCACATGGAAACAAATATTAACGGCTCGAAATTTGTCCCGGACACCGATCTGCAGCACAAGAGTTTCGTAAATGGGAAGAAATCCTGCGGGGGCGTCACCCCCCAAAGCAATCTTAAGTTCACTCCCACCGGAGCAAACGGAATCGCCAGAAAGGAAGGAGAACACTCGTTTTACTCGCCATCGACAACGAGTACATCCCTTCCCCCATTCAGGTAGATGGCAAGCCCCCTGGCCTTTGCCACACCCAACCCAAAAGCTAGAACAAAAGACCAACGGAGAAACTATGGACGCGGACTTAGAAGTAGTCTTGACCCCTGATGAGGTTGCAGATATTCTGCGCCTCTCCGTAAGGACAATTATCGGGGGAATATGCAGGAAGACTCTCCCGTGGATCAAGGTCGGGGGGAGCTTGAGAATGAGGCGAGAGGCTCTCATGAACCATCTAAAGGAAGAAAACAATGGGCACCTTTTGGAGAAAAAGCCGAGGATGCGCGGCGTACCAATTTCAATGGAAAAAGACAACCTATTACGGTTCGGGCTTTCAGACAAAGAGAGAAGCCGCACGCGCAGAAGAGGCACGCCGAGAAGCATTGAGGAGTGGGAAGCGTACCCTAACCAGTCCCGCCTTCCGCGATCTGGCTCTTGAGTACCTTAAAAAATTAAACACCTACCACACTAAACTCTGGGCTAAGCAGGTTCGCTGGAAGATACATCGGTATTTCAAATCATTGTTCGATATCGACGCGGATGCAATAAACAGCACCGACATCCGAGACCTCCTGTGGGAACTCAAAGGCAAACTAAA
>JACZXR010000426.1 GCA_022571535.1 Deltaproteobacteria bacterium
GCTGCTGGAGTTTGGCGGGGAAAGAAAAAAAATCTATCTGAAGAGATACAATGCCTTTTCATGGCGGTATCGGTTGGGGTCCCTGTTTGTTCCGTCAGGGGCTTTTAGATCTTGGCTGGGGGCAGGCATTCTGATGAATGCCGGTTTTAACACGGCCAAACCAATCGCAGCAGTGGAGAGACGCTCCTGGGGGATGTTAACGAGGAGCTTCTATCTTTCGGAGGAGATTCCTGAGGCTAGGACCGTGGATGATTATTGGAATAAGGATCTTCTCCCGGCTGGCGGTGTGGAGGGGATTCGCCGGCGGCGAGAGTTTCTAAATGGATTGGCCAGGCTTTTCCATTCGCTTCACGAGCTCGGTATCTACCATAATGATCTTAAGGATGCCAATATCCTTTTCTCCTCGGATAACGGGCAACAGAACAGGTCCTTCTATCTGCTGGATCTGGAGGGAATCAGGAGCTATCGGCATTTGAGCGAACGGCGCAGGCTCAAAAATCTTGTTCAGTTGAATCGAACGATGGGAAGGTATTTACGCTGGTCTGAGAGGCTCTATCTACTCAAGGTCTACCTCGGAGATCCCTTTTTCGACCGTGGAGCAAAGCGGAAGTGGATTCAGAGGGTTTTGAAAGGTAGCGAACGAGGGGACCGGCGCTCCCTCAGGAAGAGGTAGGCTTGCAGTGCAGGATTCAACTCCCAGGTTTTCCAGTCCCGAATCTGGGTTTTCTAAGCTGATTCCGGGTGTCTATTATCTGACGGGCGCCCTTATTTTGACCCTAGCGGTCAGATTCTATCTGTTTAAGAACTACTACACCATCAACAATGACGGAATCCTTTACATCGAAGCGGCACGGTATTTCTGGGATGGAAACTGGACAGGTGGCCTCGGGTCATTCTATCCGCCCCTATTCCCGCTCCTCATAGCCGCTGCCTATCCCATTACCGGCGAATGGGAGTTGGCGGGTCAGTTTTGGCCGCTGGTCCTTGGGGTCCTCGTACTATTCCCGCTCTTCGGTCTCATTCGCAGACTCTACGGCCAGAAAGTAGCTCTTGCAGCCCTGTTTTTTTATGCCGTTAGCCCTTATCTTTCCCGTTTGTCGCTGCACGTGAGAAGTGATATTCCCTATACTTTTTTCCTGGTATTGGGCCTCTATTTTCTGCAACGGGGCATCGATAGAGGAAAATTATTTTGGATTCTTGGGACGGGGATAAGTGCAGCCCTGGCCACCCTCATTCGGTCTGAGGGAGTTGGCCTAGTCATTGCTAGTACCCTATATCTTGTTTACAGAGGATGGATAAAGAGGGGCCTGAGGAGACGTTGGCTACAACTGGGCATTTTATTGCTCGGTTTTATCCTCTTTGCGGCTCCCTATGTACTTTACCTCAAATGGGATACCGGGAATTGGCTGATCAGCCGCAAGGCTGCCTTGGTTCTTGCTATTGGATTGTCAGAGGTTGATCCGAGTACGAGGCAATTCACCATGAAGGAGTCGGACCAAGTAAGCATCGTTAGTTTAATTTCGCCGCGGCCACTTGCATATGCAAAGAAGGTATTTATCGACTCCTTCCGTTCCGTGGGAGTCTATTTCGAGGCGCTCCACTACTCCTATCTTCTTTTTTTGTTTATTGGTTGGTTTTTCTACTTCCGCGGGAGATTCTGGGAGAAGGGGGACTTTTTTCTCGTAGCCTTAATTGTTTTTTACCTTGGCGTATTTGCCCTCATCTATGTCAATCGCCGCTTTGCGGTGGCTCTGGTCCCCTTGTCCCTTGGATGGGTTGGCGCCGGGTATCTTGCCTTCAATGAATATATCCACAGGCGGTGGGGGAAAAGAGGTTACTTGATAGCAGGAGCCGTAGTAGGGATTTTTCTAGCTGGTACTTTGCCCAAGACTCTCAAGGCCATTGGCCGTGAGAAGCTCTACTTGCGCCAGGCAGGGCTCTATCTGAAGGGCAAACCGGGAAATCCAACGATTCTTACAAGTAACGGCCGCGTGGGCTTCTATGCCGAGGGGCAAAACCGCTTGGTCCTCAAGGACTTCGGCGACCTTGCCGGTCTCGAATCAGTGCTGGACGGGGATTATCTGGCTTTGGACGAGTGGGTTGTTGACAGGGCGGACGGTGGGCTCAAGGAGCATGGGTGGCTGTTGGAGAGGGAATTCTCGGAAGGGAGTAGAGAGAAGCTGTTTGTTATTCGCAGGCAGGGGGTTCAATGATGGTCTCTTGTCCCCTCTGTGACTTCGACGGCACGAATCATCTCTTCGAAAGTAGAGACCGCGTCCACGGCCTGCCGGGTGTTTTTACGATCATTAGATGTAGCCGTTGCAGTGCGGTGTTTATCCACCCATGGCTGACCGATGATGAATTATCCACATATTATCCGGACCATTACGGTAGATACCGCCATTCCAGGTCCTTGGAAAAAAAAATTACACTGGGGTCCGCCGGTTTATCTTAGAAAATTATTATCATTATCCTACGCTGAATGGGAAAAATACTTCCTTGCCCAAGAAATGGGTCGCCTTTCTTCTCTCGTTTGTAATGGCCAGGGGCGCTATTCCCTACCGCGGGGAGGGGAGGCTTTTGGACGTGGGCTGTGCTGGGGGGTCCTATCTCCACCGGCTCAGGCAGTGGGGATGGAATGTTATTGGTGTAGAACCGAGCGTAACCGGGGCAGAACAGGCCAGATCACTGGGGTTGGACATACGTCAGGGGCAGGTCGAGGATGCGGGATTTCCCGATGGTTTTTTTGATGTCGCCAGGCTCAACCACGCGCTGGAACACCTGACGGATCCCAAGAGGACGCTCCGCGAAATTCACGGAATACTAAAATCTGACGGCATCCTGTACGTGACGCTCCCCAACACCGGGAGTCTAAATTTCTGGTTGTTTCAAGAGAACTGGTATGGGCTTGACCCGCCGCGGCATGTGATCTCCTATTGCCCGAGGACATTGGGGTTTCTTTGTAGTGCCACTCCCTTCGAGATTGCCGAGATAGGCTTTCAATCAGGGACATTTAACTTTGTCAGGAGCGTGAAAATACCTTCTGGAGGATAAAGGAAGACAGCGGCTCGGTTGGCTACATCGGATCGACTGGCCCAGGAACAAACCCATTCGACGTACCCTGAAGCCATTTTTCTTTCTGGCCGATCTACTTCGAATTGGAGACGTCATGTAAGCGACTCTCCGAAAGGATCATTCTTGCGAGTATTAAAGAACAAGCCCACAGACA
>JACZXR010000427.1 GCA_022571535.1 Deltaproteobacteria bacterium
CCGCTCCGGCCCGATACCTAAAGTCGGGAAACTTGTCGGGTTTTGGTCGTTCCTTCTCTCCATCTACCATGCGGGCTTTGCTCTTCTCTGGCATAAGCCTCAAATCTTAGCTAAAGCCGGGTCACTACAATTTGACCCCTTCCGATCAATCCAACAAAAGGTTGGTATTATTCTGTTTTGTAAGCTTTCAGCTTGGTGTAATTTGTGTTCCAATCTAAAACCGTCGTACCCGATTCCCATTTTTTACGAAGTGTGCGAATTATTTTGATTCTACCCGTTGTACTGTCAATAACGTACATGCCGTCTTGCATCACGGTCATTTGATAACGGCCTTCGTTTTTGGCTTTACTCGCACCAATGAGAAGAAAGACAGATAACACCAAAACAGCGCCAAGTAGAAACGACATAAGCGAACTCTTTTTTTGCATATAACCCCCTTAGAAATGAATTGAAGTTACCTCTAAGACACTAATATCACAGGGGAAAAGGCTGTCAAGGGTGCCAAGACGCAATTAATCGACGCTTTAATTGAGTCCTAGCGCCACCAGAAACAAAAACGGCGGCCCGAATTGGACCGCCTCTTAAGGGTAATCCGCCCTCTATTTTAACTGGCTATACTCAGCATCAAAAGTGATCTCTCTTGCCGGGGGACCTCGATCCGGTGGGGCCTGGTGTTGAAAGATTTCCGGTGGATTTACTAACGGCGTCTGCCGGTCATCGCCCTGGTGCGGATGGATCTGCGGCCGCTGAATTGTCTCTTTAAAGACGATCTACTGTGTCTGAACGCTTCAGGGTGGATATATTGACGGCGTCTGCCAGTAATTTCTTCAGGGTGGATGAATTGGCGGCCCTTGAATGTTCTCTTATGCTTGAATTTCCTCATGAAAGCGGGTCTAAAGTGTCTGCGGACACGGAACCCCCTTTTCTTAAACCGATGGCCCCTGGATTGGACCACGACGATATTCGTAGTGGTTTGTTGGTTATAAATTATGGTTGGAGCAACCTTCGTGGAATCAGACACTGGAGGGCTAATCGTCTCTGGCGCGTCTGGTTCGGGACTGGTCCCCTTGGAAAATACTGGCTGAGCATCAGGATCGGGGATGGTCTCTCTGGTGACAAAATCTCTGCGAACAATAAGCTGCGGGGACTCCCTTAACGCCTCAGGGACCGAGTTCAAATTATTTGTTAAATGGATAACCCCTCTCAGGTCCGTCCATTGATAGACCTCCCCCATCGAGAAGGCTGGAGAGACCCAAAGAAATAGACACCCAATGGGGGCTAGTCTTTTGGCGGCAGTGAAACAGTTATAAAAAGTAGCCTTACCTACCATAATCACCTCTAAGAAGTTCATGAGCTCTTGCATGCCTCTTTAATTCATCTTTCAACGAAGCCAGTTCAGAGGCTTTTAGATCGATGTTTTTCTTCAGTTCCTTGATCACGCTTCTTACAGAAGCTCTCAGGTTAACAGCCATGCAGCCCTCCTAAGAGTTTTTCCCCTCCTACCACTTTATCAGGTAGGAAACAACTTTCTTTCCTAGAGAAGATCGGCAGGATATTTACGACTCGGTCAGTCAGGACGCAATTAATCGACGCTTTAATTGAGTCCTAGCCAGATTCACGATTTGGTCAATTCTTTTTGGCCCCGGAGCTGCTCTGGGCTTGGGACAGCGGTGACGGGCGGCAACTCCGGATTTCAATGTTTGAGCCTATTGAGGCAATATTTGGCATGCTTCTTGCGGTAAACAGTTAATATGCAAACCACCGAAACGTTAGATTCACCCAAGACGCGTTATGTCAAATCGTATGCGGCTCGGCTGGCATACAAGAGTGAAACTCAGTACCCGCCTGAGATTTCTGGCGTACGCAATGCTATCGACGTTCACTGCCATGCACACGAGGGGCAGCAGGACGCGCTGGCCCTTGCCAAGTATGCCTCCAGGAACGGAATGAGTGGCATTCTCTACAAGACAATCACCGGGCGCAATCGGCCTGCCAGGACATGCCAGCGGTTACGGGATGAACTAATCCGGTGGTGCGAGTCCGAGAAGATATCCCCCGTCACTTGCTGGGCCGGGTACATGACCGACTGCGCTGGCCCACCTTCCGCACAGACCGTTCGTGATCAGCTTCAGACTGGAGTGAAGGCAGTCTGGATGCCGGTCACTATGCACGCCAACACATTGAGTAAAGTTGGCTTCCTAGACAACTCACGGAAACCCAACGGGGCATTGCCTTGGGAGGAAGCCCTGAAGGTTGGACACTACCTTCTTGACAACAGAGGCAGGCTTAAACAAGAGATCCGAGAGATCATGCGCATCGTGGCTGACTGCGAGGCTGCTCTTTTCTTTGGTCACGCCACCCATCTTGAAATCTTTGCTATGGCCGAGGAGGTTGATAAACTCGGATTCAAGCGGGCTGTGGTTGACCATCCCTTTAGCCCCTTTGTGGACTTGAGTGTGGAACAGATGCAGCGGCTCGCCCACGTTGGCATCTATCTCAACTTCACCTACGATGAGCTCTCCCCCCTTCTTGGCGTCGACCCTTATACGATGTACCAGGCAATCAGAATTATTGGCCCTGAGCATGTCATTCTTTCCAGTGACGGTGGCGACCCCCTCTTTCCAAACTCAGTCGAATGCATCCGTCTGATCCGTGCTTACATGCAGGCCTTCGGATTGAGCGACAAAGAGATTCACCAAGTGAGCACGGTCAACCCGGGCACGGTGGTTGGAGCAGGCCAGAGAGGCTTCTCCTTCACCTAAATCTAAGGAGCTTAAAAAGCAATGGTCCCACTTGGGGTTTATTAACGATTCCGTTTTACCCCAGGACTCAATTAATCGACGCTTTAATTGCGTTTGGAACCATCCCCCCCTGGCGATGCATCAAATCTGCCGCTAATCCTCTGAACGGTGGTTGTAAAAGATGTCGGGTTTGAAGCTGATCGCCCACTGTTCGCCCCCCATGGGCAAACCCGACAGCGACACTGCCTCCTCCGGCTCATAATCCTCGATATCTACTGAATCCACGATCTCCAAGGATTCGAGAGCTTTTCGCACTCTCTGCATTTCAGATGAGACGTGTCTATATTCCTCAAGTAGAGCGAGCCAGTAACCACACTTTACACCTGCTTCCCAGCTATGTGCGTCCAGTTGGCCAAACTCATATCCCCAACCGGCTCACCAGTGGTGCTTTACATGATTTTTCCACGATCATTACCTCCTACT
>JACZXR010000026.1 GCA_022571535.1 Deltaproteobacteria bacterium
CCTGCAGTTGGCTGATAGCTGAATCTTTCGTGAGGAGAGTTTCTTCCTTTTCCTGTAGCTGAGCCTCCAGCATACCGGTCCTCGCCTCGGAGTCGGACCTTAGAGTCGTAAACTCGACGTTGTGTTTATCTAAAAGGCCTGAGAGGTTCTCTTTTTGGTGTTCCAGCTCTTGAATCTTGGCAGTGAATTTCTCATGCAGTTGGCTGATAGCTGACTCTTTCGTACGGAGGCTTTCCTCCATTTCCTGGAGGTGAGCTTCCAGCTTACCGACCCTCGTCTCGGTGTCGGACTTTAGAGTCATAAACTCGACGTTATGTTTATCTAAAAGTCCTGAGAGACCCTCTTTTTGGTATTCCAGCTCTTGAATCTTGGCAGTGAGGCTCCCTTGCAGTACCTTGAGTTCCTCGACCTGTTGTGCATCATGAGAAGCGGTGGACTTTGCCTCCCACAGAGCGGTCTCCATGGCTTCGATGCGGCTCAGGAGGGCTTCTTTGAGTTCTATTAAGTTAATGGCTAAGGTGCCAATGGAGCGGTCTTTTTCGTCCTCTTTCCAAGAGCCCATAAAAAGGTACCTGCCTTTCCGGTCTCGAAACTAGTAATGTTATTAGAATGATAATCAAAAAACAAGCTTTTGAGAAAATGAATTACCAGAGATTTTGGGAGCTAAAATTGACCTCTGGTCTTAGAAAGAAAAGGAAAAACGAGAATATTCAATTACTTAAATCATCCCTTTTAAGGCCCAGAGAGAGGCCGAATTGCGGCAGGGTGGTCAATAATGTTCTACTCAGGGGAGGCTTTCTTGAGAATCGGCGACTCGGGCGTAGCTCAGGTCATTAGTTTGAATCAGCTTCCATCCGTGATGAGAGTTATAACTGATGCGCGTTATCCCCGAGGGGTCAACATGGAAGCGGCGGTAATCGTTGAGAGGGGTTCCTGTGATATGGCAGAGAATAGACACAATCGGGAACTGATGGCTTACTACAACGACGGATGCATAGGAGCGATTACGGATAATCTCCTCGATTCCCTTCCACGCCCTTTTTCCTACGTCCGCAATACACTCACCGCCCGGGATGGGAATATGAGCAGGTTGCTCTCTCCAAGGACGGATAAAATCCGGGTAGTTGTTATGGATCTCGCTAAATGTCAGGCCCTCGAACTTTCCATGGTCCAGCTCACGGAAATCGCTGCGAACAATCACTTTCAGTCTATGATATTCGCTGATGGCATTGGCAGTCTGGATGGTCCTTTTCAGGTTGCTTGAATAGACGGCATCTAGCTTCTCTTTGCTAAAGAATGCGGCTACCTCTTTGGCCTGTCGGCTCCCGGTCGCGTTGAGATCCAGGTCTGTTACCCCTTGGCACCTTCTTTGGAGATTCCAATCGGTCTCTCCATGGCGCAGCAGAAAAATTTGCATTGAACTTTAACCGGGAAATTAACTTTTAGGGCGGTCCGGGCCTAACTTCCTTCTAAGGCTTCGGGCTGTACCTCGATGCGTGCACTGACTTTGAGAATTTCAACGAACCTCTGCAAGGCCCTTTGACGCTTCGCACTCAGCACCGTCTGCTCGAGTAGGCTCTTCTCCTTTTCGAAGGGCTCCATGTCTGCCCCTTGGCTCTCTTTAAAGGCAAAGATGTAAACCGCATCTCTCTGGGTGTAGATCTGGTCCGGGATGAGCCGTTGAGGAGAAAGCGGTATTCCATTTAGCTGGAGTTCCTGTAGCGTGCCAACTTTGGGAATCTCAACGTCCCGGCGGCGAAACAAGCCCGTCTCTTCCAGCTTGAGGCTGTGCTGGCGGGCAAACTGCTCGATATCTTTTTCCCCTCTGAGTTGTCCAAGCAGCGAGGTGGCCCTTTGGGTTGCCAATTCCATGGCCTTTTTTTCATTCAGTTTTTTTTCCAAATCCGAGTGGATTGTGGCTAGGGGCGGAATTCTTGGTTCCTTTCTTTCCCTCAATTTGATCAGGTAAACGGCCTTAGCTCCCTCGGTGACAGGGCTAACCTGCTTGGGAGAAAGGGCAAATGCGGATTTGTAGAATGCCTCAATGCCGCCAATCTCTTGTAGCACTTCATTGCGTGTAAAAAATCTGCTCACCTTTAAAGAGAGCTGTCTCTCTTTAGCAAGGGCGGAGAGAGTCATTCCTTCAAACGCCTTCTCCCTGTCCTCCTCTGCTGTCCTGGCTGCCTCGTCCCTTCCTCGATCTTGTTTGATTGTACGGATGATCTCCTCTTTTGCCTCCTCCAAGCTTTTGGTCTTCTCTTCTCTGATCTCTTCAACTTTAATGATGTGAAACCCTAAAGAAGTCTCCACGACATTACTGATCTCGCCATTTTCTAAAGCGAAGGCGATTTTTTCCAGCGGGGAGAGCAGCTGTCCCCGCGTGAAGAACCCCGCATCTCCCCTTCGAGCCTCACTAAAATCATCTGAGTGTTCCTCAATCAGTTTGGTAAACTCTTTTCCTTTCAAGACCTCACGAAGGACTCCTTCGGCTTTGAGGCGGGCCTTTTCTCTTTCCTTTTCAAAATTCTTCCCCGCAGGGGCGCGGGAGAAAAAATGCTTCAACCGTACTGCCTTGGGTTCGTGGAATCTCGTCTCTCGGGTGATGTTATAAAATTCCTCAATCTCCTTCTGGCTTACCTGAACCTTGGAAGAGAAGTGGTCGAAGGGGTAGGTCAGGTATTCAACCTGAACCCGCAATGGTTCTCGCAGGGCCTCCTTGTTTCGCTCGTAGTGCTCCTTGATATCCGCCTCTGTGACCTTGGCCTTATGTATAAAGTCTTTGGCAGATAAGCGGATAAAATATAAATTAATCCTTTCGTTCTCTATGCGGTAACGGTCCTGGACCTCTGCCGCTGTGACATGAACAGAGTCTCGGATGATGTCGTAGAGTCTCTGGATGGTAAGCTCTTCCCTCTGATCCGTTTCAAATCGCCCGGGGGTGATGCGTTTGGAGCGAAGGATGCGAAGGTAAAGGTCTCGGTTAAATCGGCCATTGATCTGGAAGACTGGAAAGCGGGCAATCGATTCCATGAGCTCCTCGTCGGCCACCTCGAGGCCGAGCCTGCGGGCCTCTTGTAACAGGAGTCGATTATGAATCAGCTCGGCCAGGAGGCCACCGCGAAGATTTAGACTTTCAATGGCCTCCCGCGTCATGCTCTGCTTAAAGAGATCCCGATAGGTCTGGATGGCCCTCTGGTATTTTGTTTCAAGCTCCCTGTAGCTGATGAACTCTCCGTTAACCTTGGCGGCATTCACGAGTCTCGGTTGGGTCATGTAGCTGCCCACTCCCCACAAGACAAAGACAAAAACGATGATCCCGAGGAGAAAGATGATCACCCAGGATCTTTTCCTTTTGCGCAGCAAATCAAGCATGAACGAACCCCCTCTAGTCTTTGTTTTCCAAAGATAACAGGATATGTAATCTTTTCTGCCTTTGCAACAAGATCAGACCGCTCAGGAATGGCATTGGTATTATAATATTACCTTGATAGAGTCAGGTAAATCTGTTACTTTCTGATAGTTAAGACCCTGCTTCCTGTACATATATAAAGGAGCCCCTAGATGTTTCTGAATCCTCTTTTCGGTCTTTTCTCCAATGATCTTGCCATTGATCTTGGCACGGCCAATACCCTGATTTATGTCAAGCACGAAGGGATCGTCTGCAATGAACCTTCGGTTGTTGCAGTGCAAAGAAATGACCGTGGTGGGAAAAAGGTCCTGGCCGTAGGGACTGAAGCCAAGAGGATGCTCGGGAGGACACCCGGCAATATTGTGGCCGTTCGGCCCTTAAAAGACGGCGTGATCGCGGACTTCGAGATCACCGAGGCAATGCTACGATACTTTATTCGTAAGGTTCACAATCGAAACACCTTGGTCCGCCCGCGGATTATCATTGGTGTCCCCTTTGGAATCACGGAAGTGGAAAAGCGAGCGGTGCGTGAATCGGCGGAATCGGCTGGGGCGAGAGAGGTCTTTCTAGTTGAACAACCCATGGCGGCGGCGATCGGCTCTGGACTTCCAATCACGGAACCCACGGGCAACATGATTGTGGATATTGGTGGCGGGACTACCGAGGTCGCAGTGATTTCCCTTTCCGGGATTGTCTTTTCCAGGTCGGTCCGCGTCGGAGGAGACAAAATGGACGAGGCAATTGCCCAGTTTATTAAAAGAAAACACAACCTGTTAGTGGGAGAGAGAACGTCTGAGCTGATCAAGATCACCATTGGGTCTGCCTATCCCGGAGAACAAAGCCAGACGATGGAGATCAAGGGCCGTGACATCGTGGCGGGTATCCCCAAGACCGTGACGATCACCGATGGGGAGATTCGGGATTCTCTGCTTGATCCGATCAATCAGGTTGTTGAGGCGGTGCGCGTTTCCCTGGAGCGGACCCCACCGGAACTGGCCTCGGATATTGTTGACCGCGGGATTGTACTTGCAGGCGGAGGTGCGCTGCTGAGGAATCTCGATGTGTTGTTGAGAGAGGAGACGGGACTTCCGGTCAGTCTTGCTGATGACCCCTTAACCTCGGTGGTCATGGGTTGTGGAAAAACTCTAGACGAGATCTCCCTGCTCCGAAACGTATCCATCCACTAGCCATCTTAAGGAAGCTGGCCTGGCCCGCTTTGGGGGACCGAGAGCCGTCTGTGATTGCTTTTATTCGCCAACATCAGATCTGGATGACCTCGGTCTTTTGTCTGTTGGTCTCTCTCTACATTCTCAGTGCCGCGTCCACGGGCCGCTTGCAAGCGGATCCCTTTGGCCCTCTTCTGCTAAGCTCTATGCGCCCATTGCAGAGAGGGCTGCAATCCATTGTAGTGACCGTAAGAGGGATCAAGGACAGGTATAGGGCTTTGAATCAGGTACGGATGGAGAACCAAAGCCTGAAGGGGCGGATCATGGAGGTGGAGGCACGGATAGAGGAACTCCTGGAAGCTGAGGCGACCAGCAGCCGTCTGCGGGAGCTGCTCGACCTCAAGGACCGGGTGCCTGGTCGGTCGGTCACCGCAGCTGTAATTGGAAACAGTGCCAGCACGTGGTTCCGGAGCCTCACAATCAATAAGGGAGATAAGGACGGTGTCCGTAGCGGGATGGCTGTGATCTCTTCTATGGGAATCGTAGGTCAGATTGTGGCTGTTGCCTCGAGGAGTGCTAAGGTCTTACTCATCACAGATCATAGCAGCGGGGTGGATGTTATCTCTCAGAGGAGTAGGGCCCGGGGGATTGTTTCCGGCTCTCTCGATAACGGCACAGTGATGCGGTACGTGAAGAGAGGCGAGGATATTGAGGAAGGGGACCGGTTGATCACCTCAGGTTTAGACGGCATCTTCCCCAAGGGTCTGCTGGTCGGTACCGTGGGTAAAGTTCGCAAAGAGATATACGGCCATTTCCTGCATGTGCCGGTGACGTTGGCTTTCAACCCATCGCGGATCGAAGAAGTGATCGTGGCCTCTGCCAGTGTAGATTCATTGGACCATTAACGGTGGCGCCAGTCCTGTATCGGCTTTGACTTGAGTCTCAAATGAAATTGTTTTTACTTTTTTTGTGTAGTGGTTTTCTGTTGATTCTTTTGCAGACAACCCTCTTTCACCTTCTTCCTCTGGGACCTATCGTCCCGGACCTGACCCTGGTCCTTTGCGTCTATTGGGCATTATACAGGCCCACGGTCAGTGCCGCCCTGGGGTCATTTATCCTGGGCTATTCTCTTGATGTTTTCTCTAGTCCCCTTCTGGGCGTCAATACTTTCGCCATGTCTATGGTGTTTTTTACCGCCTATCTGAGCTCCCGCTATATCTGGGCCCATTTTTTCCCCAACCTGCTTCTGGGTGCTGCCGTGGTTTTTATCGCCTCGTGGGTTAAGGTGGGTGCACTGGTTGTGGTCTGGAGCCTTTTTATGCCCACGAAGGGCCTCTGGGCGGGAGCCGTCAAATATGTTTTTCTGGAGGCCTTGTTCGCGGCGGTGCTGGCACCTGGGCTCTTTTTCCTCCTGGAACGTGCCCAGAGTCATCTGGAAAAAGGTGGAAAGCATTTCGTTGCCCATGCTCCCGCTGACATCTAAGAAAGAGATTGACGAGCAGTTTCGCCGCCGCCTCCGTCTTCTGATATCGGCAGTGTCGATCGTCTTTCTCTTGCTTGTCGGCCGCCTCTGGGTGCTTCAGGTTTTACAGGGAGAGCGTTTTACCTACCTCTCCGAAAACAACCGTATCCGGCTCAGGAAGGTCCCAGGCATCCGCGGGGCGGTCTTTGACCGCAGGGGGCGGCTGTTGATCCATAGCCCTCCTTCATTTGACCTTCTCCTTATGCCTGAAGATGCAGAAGAACCGGAAGTTACCTTGCGCCGTTTAGCGCTTCTCCTTGGCCGGGATGAAAAGGAGCTTCTCGGGGCCCTCGCTAAGAACAAGTTTAGACCGCCGTTCGAGGAGATTATCCTGAGTAAGGCCATTGATTGGCGTTCGGTCGTGGCAGTGGAGACCCATCAGATGGATCTGCCCGGTGTATCATTGCGGGTACGCCCTAAGCGCAGTTATCCGGACAAAGGAATGAATGCCCACCTTCTCGGCTACTTAGGTGAGATCGGTCCTGCACAGTTAAAGGCATTGAGAGAGAGGGGATACGGATTGGGGGATGAAATAGGACAATTTGGTCTTGAAAAAATGTTGGAGAAGCATCTCCGGGGTAAGAATGGGGGGCAACAGGTGGAAGTCAATGCCATCGGCCGGCAGGTCAGGGTCCTCCATCAGGTGAGGGACGTACCAGGACACAGCGCTTATTTAACCATTGATCGAGAGCTACAGAAGACCGCCTATCAGGCCCTGGACGGAAAGGAAGGGGCCATCATCGTCCTGGAGGTCAACAGCGGGGCAATCCTGGCGCTTGTCAGTACGCCCACCTTTGATCCGAACGTCTTCGCCCGGGGAATTACTTTAGAGGAATGGCAGACTATTCTGAGGGATGAGATGCACCCTCTGCAAAATCGGGCCA
The DNA here is from genome assembly GCA_022571535.1 of Deltaproteobacteria bacterium. Classification (GTDB taxonomy): domain Bacteria; phylum Desulfobacterota; class Binatia; order UBA9968; family CAXXLF01; genus JACZXR01. The sequence goes on from JACZXR010000026.1 coordinate 6,982, forward strand.
TTCAGGGCCAATACCCTCCGGGCTCCATCTTCAAGATTGTATTGGCTATTGCCGCCCTGGAAGAAAGCGAGATCGAACCCGAGACGCGTCTGTTCTGTAATGGCTCTCTAGTCGTCGGCAATCGGGTCTTTCGTGACTGGAAGAAGGGAGGGCATGGTTGGGTCGACTTCCATAAGGGGATCGTTGAGTCCTGCGATGTCTACTTTTATCAGCTCGGTCAGCGACTCGGAGTTGACCGGATAGCCAACTATGCACGGATGTTAGGACTGGGAGTGAAGACCGGGATCGCCCTTGAAGGTGAAATGAGCGGGCTGATTCCAGACACTCGCTGGAAGAAGAAGCGGTTTGGTCAACGGTGGTTTCCCGGAGAGACGCCTTCAGTGGCGATTGGACAGGGGTATGTCAGCGTTACTCCTCTACAGATGGCAACCCTGATGGCGGCTGTCGCAAACGGGGGGACACTCTATCGCCCCTGGTTTGTGCGCAGGGTGGAATCCGCCGATGGATCGTTGATCCAGGAGTATGGCCCTGAAAAGATCAGGTCCGTTCCCTTCAAGAAGGGCACCTTGGGTCACCTCCGCAGGGCCCTGAGGGATGTGGTCAACGGTGCCAGGGGGACCGGGAGGAAGGCGAGGTCTGATCTGGTCGAGATTGCGGGGAAGACCGGGACAGCTCAGGTTGTACAGATGCGCGGGAAGATTATCAAAAGCGAGCAGCTCCCGTATTCCATCAGAGACCACGCCTGGTTTGTGGCCTACGCCCCTTCTGAGCGGCCCGAGATTGCGGTGGTGGTATTGGTGGAGCACGGGGGGCATGGGGGTTCTGGGGCTGCTCCACTAGCTAAGAAGGTTATCGAGCGTTACTTTTCGCTGAAGGGAAACCAGGTGGCGCTTTCCGATGGAAGAGAGACTTCCGAGCAGGAAGAGGCCCATGCGAATTGACCGGAGGATTGCCACTCATTTCGATTGGTCCCTCTTTGCCCTGGCTATGATTTTGGCCCTCGTTGGAATCCTCACGATCTACAGTGCTACTCGTGACTCTATACAGGAAGGCTCGGGCATCTTGGCTCTGAGACAGCTCTACTGGCTGGTCATCGCTGTAGGGGCCATGGTGGTGAGTTTCATGGTGGACTACCACCGTATGAATCACCTCGCCTATCACTTTTACGCCGGCGTCTTGTTCCTCCTTTTTTTGATTCCTTTATTTGGCCTCGTGAGCGGTGGCTCCCAGCGCTGGCTCTATCTGGGGTATTTTTCCCTCCAGCCCTCAGAGCTTGGCAAGCTAGCGATTGTTTTGGTCTTGGCTAGGAATCTTCAGTTCGATGAGCCCACTGGCGGCTATTGTTTGAAGAACCTGTGGCTCTCTTTTCTCCTTGCCACCCCTATTTTTTCACTGATCCTGCTGCAGCCCGACTTGGGGACCGCGATAGTTATTTTTATCGTCTTTTTCAGCGTCGTCCTCATAGCTGGGTTACACTCCGGCTCATTTCTCCGCTTGGCTGCCGTTGGGATTGTGCTCCTGCCCGTCGGATGGCAATTCTTAAAGGCCTACCAGAAGAAGCGAATCTGGACCTTTCTAAACCCGGACCTCGATCCGCTGGGTGCCGGCTACCATGTGATTCAATCGAAAATCGCCATCGGGTCGGGGAGGTTGCTAGGCAAAGGGTATCTTGAAGGAACTCAAAACCGACTCGATTTTCTACCCGCGCAGCATACCGATTTTATCTTTTCAGTCTTCGCAGAGGAATGGGGTTTTGTCGGCTGCGTGATCCTGTTGGGACTTTACCTGACACTCATCCTTTTATCCCTCAGGGTGGTGAGGCGCGCAAGAGACCGTTTCGGGGCCCTGTTGGCATTTGGAATGACCGCTATTCTTTTCTGGCAAGCCACCATCAGCGTGGCTATGGTCACAGGGATCTTACCTGTGGCGGGGATTCCTCTACCGTTTCTTAGCTATGGTGGTTCCTCTCTGGTGGTGACGATGGTGGCGGTGGGGGTATTGATTAACGTCAGCATGAGGCGCTTTACCTTCTAGTGCCGTTCCAACACTTTCCATCCAAGAGCCCCTTTTCACCAACAGGCTGGAAGAAAGGGTGGCAGCCGAGGCTTCCTTGCAGCTGATGTAAAAATTTGGATCGAGACGATTCGTTTCCTAAAGTTGAAACGGGTCTAGACCAATGTCCTTTCGATGGCATCGACAAGCCGTCCTCTGGGTACTGCCCCCACAATCTGTTCCTTGACGGTGCCATCTTTGAAGATCATCAGGTTAGGAATCCCGCGTACACCGTAGCGGGAGGGGGTAGCGGGGTTGTCGTCCACATTCAGTTTGGTCACCTTGAGTTTTCCTTCATACTCCTTGGCCAATGCCTCGATCAGCGGAGCTATGGATTTGCATGGGCCACACCAGGGTGCCCAGAAATCAACAAGGACCGGCAATTGGGATTTGATCACTTCTGCCTCGAAGTCCGTGTCACCTACCTGTGTAATCTCCGCCATAATCTTATCTCCACTCTTTGGATGCTTTCTGGTCGTCCCTGCCCTCTAGATCCTTATCCCTACCCTCAGAGAGACGAGAGAAAATTCAGGAGCGTGAGCACTCCAAAACCTGTACCGCCCTTGGGGCATGTGAGTATGTCCTTCTCGGCAAAGGCAGGGCCCGCAATATCCAGATGGGCCCAGGGGATTTGGGCAACAAACTCCTGAAGGAAAAGGGCCGCTGTGATAGCGCCCCCATGGGAGCTGCCGATGTTTTTGATGTCGGCGACACTGCTTTTGATATCCTCCCGGTACTCCTTGACCAAAGGGAGCTCCCAGAGGTCCTCCCCCGCTTCTCGACCGCAACGGATCAGGGTGTCCACCAGAGGCCGATCGTTGCCAAAGATCCCTGCCACCTGGGTTCCTAGCGCAACCATACAGGCGCCTGTCAGGGTTGCCAGGTTGACCATACAGTCGGGCTTTTCCCTTGCAGCCAGAGCCAAGGCGTCGGCAAGTATCAGTCTCCCCTCTGCATCGGTGTTCAGGACCTCGACCGTTTTGCCGTTCAGGTAGCGGATGATATCTCCGGGCTTCTGGGCGCTGCCGCTCGGAAGATTATCCGTGGAAGGGATGTAGCCTGTAACCTCAATCGGCAGACGAAGGACCGGCAGCACGCTCATGGCTCCTATGATGGCGGCTGCTCCTGCCATGTCGAGCTTCATTGTCTCCATTGACTTGGAAGTTTTCAGAGAGAGCCCTCCGGAGTCAAAGGTCACTCCCTTACCGATCAAGGCCGTCTTCTTTTTTGGTCTCCCGACAGGCCGGTATCGAATGATGATGAACCGTGGCTCTTCCTGGCTGCCTCGGTTGACAGCCAGGAGACCTGCTAACTTCATCGCCTGAATTTTCTTCTTGTCCCAGATTTCCACGCTGATCCGTGGGCCGCGGCAGTGGCGTTTTGCCTGTTCTGCCAGGTAAGTTGCGGTGGTCATAGAAGGGGGTTCGTTGATAAGGTCGCGGGCGAGGAAGACGCCTGGGGTAAGGTTCCTGGCGATGCGTACAGCACGGTCCGCGGCCTCGTTTGCCCTGAGGCCGGATTTGACTATAGTCAGGGCACGTAGGGCAAAAGAACGTTTGTTGTCCGACCGGTACTTGTTGAACTGGTAGGAGGCCAGCAAGAAGCCCTCAGTGAGCGGCCCCGCAATCCTGGCGAGGTCTGAGGTAGGGGGGAGAAAAAAGGCGATCTCCTCCGCCCAAATACCTGCAGCCTCCTTCCTCGTCTGGGCCCCAGACCTTCTCCAGAAGTGGCTCTCGATCTCATGTTCTTTACCCATTCCTAGAAGAAGGACGTGTGCAGCGGGAAGCCTCCCTTCGGTGGGATGCAGCAATACGCTTCCTTCAGCCCCTATAAAATTTCTTCTCTTGACCCGCTCGGAGAGTTTTCCCCCAAGGTAACGATCTAGACGGCGGATTATCGGCTCGTTAAGCCCTCGCTCCTTAACCGGGATGGTTAACAGGTCTGTCTTGATTCTTTCGGGACTTTGGTCCTTAAATCTGATTTCCATCGGTCCTCAATTTAAATGCTTTTGCGGATCAGGTTCATGAATTCAGCCCGCGTCTCTTGTCGATTCCGGAAGGCTCCAAGGAGAGTGCTGGTAATAATCATTGAATTCTGTTTTTCCACTCCCCGCATCCGCATGCATAGGTGCTCAGCCTCAATCACGACTGCTACCCCCAGAGGCTTGAGTTGATCCATGATCGTGCTGGCGATTTGGTTGGTGAGGCGCTCCTGAACCTGGAGCCTGCGGGCATAGACATCTACCAATCGTGCCAGCTTGGAAACGCCCACGATCTTACGGTGGGGGATATAGGCGACATGGGCCTTGCCGAAAAAAGGGAGTATGTGGTGTTCGCACAGTGAAAAGAAGTCGATGTCTCTTTGAACAATCATCTCTTCGTAATCTTCAGTAAACAAGGCACCATTGAATATTTCCTCAGGATCCTGCCGATATCCTCGGGTGAGAAATGAAAGCGCCTCTACAACCCGTGACGGCGTCTTTTGCAGGCCCTCTCGGTCAGGGTCTTCCCCTATAGATCTTAGGATAGAACGGACGTGTTCCTCCACATTCATCTCCACCTGAAGCATGATCTCCTCCCTCGGGTATTGCAGAAAATATCATTAAGAGTGCATTAGGTCAAACCATGCAAGTTTACCCCGTACCACAGAACGGTCTGTACGTATGTGCAGGGATGAATGTTCTGAAGTTCCCGAAGGGCAAGCCCTAAAGCCACGGACGTAAGTCCGTGGTACGGGGTTCACTGTG
>JACZXR010000428.1 GCA_022571535.1 Deltaproteobacteria bacterium
GTGTTCACCTGGACGGTGCTCGAATCTTTAACGCGGCCGTCGCTGTGGGAGTTCCTGTAACGGAATTGTCCCGATGGGCTGATTCGGTAATGTTTTGTGTTTCCAAAGGGCTCGCGGCTCCAGTTGGATCCCTGCTGGTCGGCAACCACTCGTGGATTTCGCGTGCCAGGCGGTTCCGAAAACTCCTTGGAGGTGGAATGCGCCAGGTGGGGGTGATCGCTGGTGCCGGTATCGTTGCCCTGGAGACCATGGTAGACCGGCTGCGAGAGGATCACGAAAATGCTCGATTCCTCGCCGAGGGTCTGATTGGCATCGAAGGGATCGAGATCGACCTTAAACGGGTCCAGACCAACATCGTGATCTTCACTGTCCGGCATCCCAAGGTGACCGCCGAGATATTGACCCAAAAGCTCCGGGAGAAACGCGTCCTCGTAAACCAGATCTCCGCCAACGCTATTCGCTGCCTGACCCACAAGGACGTTGTCCGGGAAGATATCCTGCTGGCCCTGAGGGCGATTCGAAATAGCATGTCTGCAGGTTAAAACGTGCGGAATGGCCGCTTTCGTCACCTGGACTGAATGCTGCCCTCAAATCTACCTGCTTAGTTTCTGACTCTTCCAAAAGTTTTTTCGACCACTTTCCAGAAGGCGAAATCTGTGGTTTACTGCCGAGCACTTGCAAGTTGTCCGTATGAGGAAACTTTTGGTTATTCAGCACGTGGCACATGAAATACTGGGAACACTGAACCCTCTTTTTAAGAACGCCGGCTTTCGGATTCGCTACGTGAACTTCAGGCGCCTCCCCGACGCTCAGCCAAGCCTGGATGGTTACCACGGCCTGGTGGTACTGGGCGGACCTATGAATGTCGACCAGACGAGTGAATATCCGTATTTGCTAACGGAGGTCAGGTTGATTCAACAAGCGATTGATCATCAGATGCCCGTCCTAGGAATTTGCCTTGGGGCACAATTGATCGCAAAGGCGTTAGGCGCTAACGTTAGGCGAAACGGCGAGAAGGAGATCGGCTGGTATCCTGTTTCCCTGACGGAAGAGGGAAGACACGATCCTGTTCTGAGGCACTTTGAGGACAAGGAACACATCTTTCAATGGCATGGTGACAATTTTGAGATACCTGCGAATGCCGTACGCATCGTTTGTTCACCGCTTTGTGAGAATCAGGCCTTTAGATACGGGGAGAACGTCTATGCGTTTCAGTTTCATCTGGAGGTCGATGAGCCAATGATCGAACGCTGGTTGAGAGTCCCCGTAATGAAAAGAGAGATCGAAGCACTGAAAGGAAAGATCGGTCCGGGTACGATTCGATCTGAGACGCCAATCTACATAGACCAGCTTAAGGACTTGAGTGACCGCACATTTACAGAATTTATCAAGCTGTTCGGTAATTGGGAGAGGCGAAGAAGACTTCCGTCACAATAGGCTGGACGGAACTTGGTGGTCGACTGCAAACCTGCATTGTAATGCTGTGGAGGAGACTGGAACATAAGGAGCTGAGAACAATGGAAAATGACACCGTCAAGCTCACCGGGTTTCACGCTCATATCTACTATGATTCGTCGAGTCGTGGTGCGGCTGCGCGTGTACGAGAGGGATTGGGAAGTCGGTTTGACGTGCGGCTCGGGGGATGGCACGACAGGCCCGTTGGTCCACACCCTCAGTCGATGTATCAAGTCGTGTTCTCGCCAAATCATTTTGGACCGATTGTCCAGTGGTTAATGCTTAACCGTGAAGGGTTGGACGTTCTTGTCCACCCTGAGACAGGTGACAACGTGAGTGACCACATAGATCATGCCCTGTGGTTGGGAAGGAAACTGGATCTCAATGTCGAACACCTGCAGCGGGTTCGATCAACATAGCAAAACAAATCGGCTTCCTCATTAGGGGATAACATCAGACCCGCGTCTTCACCTGATCTCTAACCGGAGTGCTGCGAAACCCGCTTGTCAGGGAAGCAAATCGACGGTCTTCGGCGTTGCAATCCGTCCCAATTGGGTTTTGAATTGGGTCAGCATAACCTCGTTGTGATCCGCAGTCTGATTGAGATCCGCAGGGCCTGGTCTAACCAAAAGCCATCCAGGGTCGGTTAGCAACAAACAGCCAGTCAGGACGATATATAGTATTCCTTGATCTTGCGATAGAGGGTTGCCTTAGAGATGCCGAGGCGCTTTGCTGCCTGGGGGGTATTATTCCCGACCTGAGAAAGTGCCTTGATAATGGCACTCCGTTCTAACCCCTTTAGGGAGAATGCTTCACTGGCCTTCTTGATGGGTTTAAATTGTTCTTGAAGTGTAATTTTAGTCGGCAAAATAAGTTCGGTGATGACATCCTGCTGTGTCATTGCCACTGCGTACTCGACCGTATTCTCTAATTCGCGTATATTCCCTGGCCAGTCATACAGCATAAGCCTTTGCATGGCCTGGGGGGTAAGGGCCCTCACCTCTTTTTTCATCTGCTTGTTGAACTTCTTCAGGAAGTGTTCTGTCAGATAGGGAATATCCTCCTTCCTATCCCTTAGAGGCGGCAGATGAATAGGAATGACATGTATTCTGTAAAAGAGGTCTTCACGAAAAAGGCCCTTACGTACCTCTTCTTTCAGATCATTTTTGGCGGCCACAATTATCCTAACATCCACCTCTATAGGTTTCTCACCGCCGAGAGGATAGAACTGTCGCTCTTGAAGTGCCCTTAAGAGTTTAGCCTGAACTGATAGCGGTATTTCTGCAATTTCATCTAGGAAGATGGTTCCTCCGTGAGCCTGCGTCATTAACCCTTTGGTGTTTCGGATTGCACCCGTAAATGCCCCCTTATCATGGCCAAAGAGCTCGTTCTCCCACAAAGTCTCAGGAATAGCAGCACAGTTAATAGCCACAAAGGGTCCGTCTTTCCTTTTGCTGGCAATATGAATGGCCTTGGCAATGAGCTCTTTTCCGGACCCGCTTTCTCCATAGACGTAAACGGTCGATTCAGTTTTGGCGATACGGGATACTACATCCAGCACTCGCCGCATAATTTGGCTCTTGGCCACAATATTCGAAAAATTATATCTCTCCGCCAAAAGCCCTCTAAGCCTATTGATCTCAGATGTGAGCTTGCGATTTTCTACGGCCTTTTCGATCTGTAGCAGTAAGTCACGTGAATCGAAAGGTTTGGTGAGGTAAGTATAAGCTCCTCTCTTTATGGCCTCTACGGCACTTTCAATGC
>JACZXR010000027.1 GCA_022571535.1 Deltaproteobacteria bacterium
GAGCGCGATCAGGCCTCTTTAGCCTTGTGCCAACATTTTCGTCCAGCTTTAATTTTTCAGAGGCAATCTCGAATTGCCTCACGGCCATTTCGCTCGCCGGACTACGCCACTCAACGGTCACCATAGTTGATAGTTAACAGTTAACAGCCGCTAGCACAAATATGTAGTCAATCATCAGTAGTCTATGATGGATTTGGGACACCTGACAATTTATCATTCTATCCCGGAGGCCACCTCAATGCGCGGCCTCCCAAGAGGTGAAGATGGATGTGAAAAACGCTCTGACCCGCTCCGGCTCCGCAATTGAGCACCACACGGAATCCATCTTCAGAGATCCCGTGATCCCTGGCCAACTTACTCGCCGCAAAAAGAATATCACCGAATAGTCCCTTGTCTCCCTGCTCTACGTCTAGAAGAGTGGCTATGTGCTTACGAGGGACAATCAACAGATGAACCGGGGCCTTGGGGTTGATGTCCTTAAAAGCAACAACCGAGCTGTCTTGATAGACGATCTCTCCTTTGATCTCCCCACTGATGATACCGCAAAAAAGACAATCAGCCACCTTAGCTCCCTCCTTTCATTCACCGTCAGGTCTGCCAATTTCCAATTGGATAATGGAAGTATCTATTGTTCGGTTTTACTCCGGGCAAAAGGCAAGAATGTTCCCCTCGTCTATCTTTATAGGAACACTCTGCAAAAACTCCCCCAGGCAAGGACCCCAGATACACTCCCCTGTCGTTGGCTCATACGTAGCTCCATGGTTGGCGCAAACCAGGTGCCGCTTGTCCTCTGTAAAGAATTGATTATCCACCCAGTCCATAGACAGGGAAATATGGCAACACCGATTCACATAAGCAAAAATCTTTTCCTCATAGCCGATCAGAAGGCCTTCAACGGTGTTTCCTTGACAACGCAGCTTGAATTTTTTCGTCGTCCCATGTGGTAGCTCCGCCAACCGGCCGACCACTTTGCCTTTCCTAAACTTCTTCACAGATTCTCTTCAATCAGCCAGATCGGCCAAAAAGGGCAAATCTCCCTTAGGGCAGCTGACCAAGACGTCTCCCTGATCCACTAAGACGGGAAGTCGATATAGAGATAGCCCCTTGCAGGGACCATCGACACAGAGCCCGGTTTCCGGCTGATAAATCGCCCCGTGGGTGAGGCAGATGAGTTGCTTCCCATCTTCAGTAAAAAACTGGTAGCGAACGAAATCCAGGGGAGTAGTCATATGACGGCAGCGATTGATATAAGCATGATACTTCCCTTGGTAATTGATCAGAAAACAATCTAACCGATACTTCTGACAAATCAGCCAAAACTTCTTCACCGAACCCGGGGCCATTTCCTCCACCCGTACTATGACCCTTCCTCCCAATCTGCTCTCCCGTCCCATCCGGGCCTTATCTCGGTTGAAGGAGAACTTACGGATGGTCAGAGCCAACAGGTAGAGACATAAAAACAGGAGAGAAAGATAAATCGTTAGGGTCACTGTGGAACTCGCCAAGTGTTACTCATTATTCGTTGACTCGCTAACTTTTATCCCCGAATACACATTGGCGAATATGCGAACAACGAACTATTTGGGTTCACTCTTTGTCATTTTCCGAATCCTCCTCACATCCTCTGGAGTCTGCCGTTCTCCGAGACCCATGACCGTTATAAGCTCATTGGCCATCTCCGCCGTCACCTGGTCCTGGAGACTACCCTTGCCATCCGGATCTGCCTTGAGAAAGACCATAATTTTCTCAGGTGAAACACCGGTCTGCTCAAGCCCGCTGAGAAACTCGCCATAACCTACTCGTCCCCGCAGTTCACCAACCCGGACCAGGAGGTTTTTACAGTCCTTGCAAATTTTTGACCAGAGGCCTGCTGGGCCCTTACAGTAACCGCACTGAGCCATAACTACGCATTCTGTATAAAATTCATCTCGATCCCTCCAGAGACCTGCTTAGAATCTTTTGAATGCCGAATGTTAGAGTCTCGTTGGAGGCTACAAGCCCACGGAAAACAGGATCCGGCTGATTAAACCGGAGATCCTTTCCATCCCCATCCACCACAACTCCCCCTGCCTCCTCCACGATCATGACGCCGGCACAGACATCCCATTCATGAATAGTATGAAAAGTCAGCGTCCCATCTCCCTTTCCCCCAGCAACCAGGGCCAATCGATAGGCGATACTTCCAATTTGCTCCAGATGGTACAGATCCGCCAATAAACGAAACTTGCGGCTCGGCTCCGACCGACTCACCAAGAGATGAGCCCCTTTCGCCTCTTCACGTGGAGAGATCCTTATAGCACATTCGTTGAGTGTCGCCCCAGCGCCTCTAACGGCCATAAAAAGCTGGTCCTTCACCGGGTTATACACCACGCCCAGTGCCGGACGCCCCTCAATAACCAGACCGATAGAGACGGCAAACTGAGCAACATGCTGGATGAACTCCTTGGTCCCATCTATAGGATCTATTACCCAAACTCGAGAAGCCTTGAGCCTTTTGAGATCGTCCTGACTCTCCTCCGAGAGCCATCCATCTTCGGGATAACGACCCAGAATGACCTCTTTAATCCTTAGGTTTGCCTCCAAATCCGCAGTGGTTACAGGATGCCCCTTAAACTTTTCCTCTATTCGATAATCCTTTCCGTAAAGGGCCATAATAGCCTCTCCTGCGTCCCTGGCAGCCCTTTCAGCAGTTCTGAGTTCCCCTAAAAGACCGTTCTTGGTATCATTCATCATATTCCTTCCCTAGACATTAAACACCAGACCTTGGAGAATAAACAAGAGTCCCTTGGGGGTATTCATGCGTTACCTCGGTTTCTTCGGTTTCCTGTTGATCCTCACGGGAGAGGGTTTGAGCTTTTTTCCCATCCTCCCTTGGGCCCATTATGTCTTTCCTCTCTTCTGGTACGGCTATATTCTGGTCCTCGACTCCCTTAACTATCGACTGCGAGGCACCTCGCTACTCTCTGATCGGCGACGGGAATTTCTACTCATGCTTCCGATCTCGGCTCTCTATTGGTACGTATTCGAATCGTACAACCTGATAATTGAGAATTGGGTTTATCTCAACACACCAGAGGAAAAGTGGATCGAGATTACAATGAAGTTCGTCTCCTTCGCTACGGTAATCCCAGCCTTCTACGAGACCGCAGATCTCCTGACTGTAATACTGCGGACAGGTGAAGGACTGAGGGTTCGACCACTCATCCCCTCAAATTGGCGTGGCATCTCGCTCACCCTAGGTCTACTGCTCTCTATTTTACCACTGCTTCTTCCCAAGTTCTTTTTCTGGTCAGTATGGCTTGGCGTCTTCTTCATCATTGACCCTGTCAATGATCGTCTGCGCCGATCCTCGATTCTCAGCGATTGGCATTCGGGGGATCTTAACCGGACGGCTATTTTTCTCGTAGCCGGGTATATCTGCGGTTTTTTCTGGGAGTTTTGGAACTTCTGGGCATACACCAAGTGGATCTACACTGTCCCTATCCCAGAGATGCCCCAGATCTTTGAGATGCCAATACTGGGTTTTTTGGGTTTTGGGCCCTTTGGGCTTGAGACCTTTGCGTTCTGGACCCTGATTTGGAGAGGAGATAAGGACGCCAACTAACCCCGATCCGACAAAAATAATCAAGCCTTATGCCATCCCGAGCTGATGTTGCAAGAGTTGCCGATATATTGATCGTATGTTCGTAAGTGTACTCCGAGTGAGTTGCTGATTCATGGTGCATACAGCTCTTCGCCGCGATCCGATGCCCATCAGGGGAAATTTCCTGAGCTGATTAATATCGGATCGGGGCTAACAGGCTGTCTCTTTGAGACCAATTCCAGGGTTATGAGGAGAAATCTGGAAGGCCGGTTTTTCTCTCCGCTCCCGCCAGAATCATCGCCTCGATGGCACGCTCGGAGTCTCCGGGTTTAAGATCAACTCCACGGATGGCATCTGCGATCAAGACAACTTTGAATCCCTGCTTCAGCGCGTCTAGAACCGTAAATTTCACGCAGTAATCCGTGGCTAGACCCCCCACAAACAGTCTATCCACGCCTCGGTCACCCAACAGATTAGAGAGATTAACTCCCTGGTGATCCCTGCCTTCAAATCCAGAATAACCCTGCTCGTCAGATCTGCTGCCACAGGAGATAATAACCACATCTTCGGACAGCTTTAGATCGGGATGAAACTCCGCCCCCCTGGTCTCCTGGATGCAATGGGGTGGCCACTCGCCGCCGCCGGTAGTAAAGTGTATGGTCTTCTCGGGATGCCAGTCACGCGTTGCAAATATGGGCAGGTTGGCCGCCTTAAATCTCTCGATACAGCGGTTCAGGACGGGAACGACAGAATCCCCCTCGGGAACCGCCAAGGCCCCACCTGCACAGAAATCATTCTGAACATCAATAACGAGAAGGGCATCTCTGTCTTGCACGGTATAAGATTATAGTGAAAGATAAGCCCGTTGCAATGCCATCCGGCTCGGAAAAAAATTATGGCGTTAAAAGCAATCTTTTTTGATGCAGCAGGAACGCTCTTCACCTCGGTGAGACCCGTAGGGGAAAGCTATGCGCTGATGGCGAAAAGGTACGGGATGGAGGTCTCAGGCGCAGAAACGGCTCGTCGCTTTCGAAGCTGCTTTTCCTCGGCCCCGCCCCTCGCTTTTCCTGGGGCAACAGGCGAGCAGATCAAGGAACTGGAGCGATCCTGGTGGAAGGAGCTGGTGCAAAGAATTTATGAGCCCTCGGGGCCGTTCGCCCGCTTCGACGAGTATTTCTCCGAGCTCTTCGGGTACTTTAGCAAGGCCGACTCTTGGTCGCTTTACGACGATACTATTGAAACGCTTTTAACTTTGCGAAAAAAGAAACTGATTATAGGGGTCATCTCAAACTTTGACTCTCGCCTCTTCGGTATTCTCGATGGGCTCGGCATCTCCTCACATCTTGATTCTGTTCATATCTCGAGTCAGGTAGGATACGCTAAGCCTTCGGTGGAGATATTCCAGGCAGCCTTGAGCCACCACCGACTGGGTCCAGAACAGGCCATGTTTGTTGGCGACAGCACTGAAACCGATATCGCCGGAGCTACTAGAGCTGGACTGGCAGCAGTTTTGCTAGACCCCAGCGCTAGAAGGGGAACAGATTCGTTCACGCGAATTGGGAGGCTAAAAGAGGTCCTGTTCCTCGCCAATCGTTCGGGCTAAAAACTGTTCAGGACGCTTGCACCTGACGTGCACCGGGTCAAAATTTGTGTGGCAAATAATTTTCACTAGGAAATCATCGCTGGATGTGAAGTTAGAGACCCCTTCCACTGAAGGGGGTCTATGCCTGGAGGAGTGACCAATGCCGACCATTGACTCAGACACACATGTTTTAGAGAGTGCGCACACTTGGGATTACATGGACGAGGGCGAGCGTGAAATGCGCCCCCAAATCGTAACCCCATCCCACGGAGATGACTTGGGAACAGAATTCTGGTTGATAGACGGGAGACTACACCCGAAGTCACAGAATGTCGGGAAAGACACCCCGGAGGCATCCAGAGAAATGCAGGACATAGAGGCACGCATAAGGCATATGGACGAATTGGAGGTGGATGTGCAGGTCCTCTATCCATCAGTTTTTCTCAGGCCACTCACTAGCAGGCCAGAGGTTGAACTGGCACTGTGCAAAAGCTACAACCGCTGGCTGGCCGATATCTGGAGAAAGGGGGGGAACCGTCTAAGATGGGTAGCCGTTCTACCGCTGCTCAGCATGGAAAGGGCATTAGAGGAATTGAGGACCGCCAGGGAAAACGGGGCGTGCGGGTTATTTATTCGCGGTGTAGAGGGAGAAAGGCGCCTCAGCGATCCCTACTTTTTTCCTCTCTATGAGGAGGCAAGTCGAATGGATCTGCCCGTGTGCGTTCATTCGGCCACGGGAAACTTTGCATTGTATGATTTTTTCGCCAGTGAGTGCGGATTCTCAAAATTCAAACTTGCCGTTGTTGGGGCCTTTCACTCCCTTATCTTTGAGGGTATCCCGGACATGTTCCCAAAGCTCAGGTTCGCCTTTATTGAGGTCAGCTCCCAATGGATTCCCTACGTCATCCACGACCTAGCCATACGGTTCAGGAGGCGCGGAGGGCAACTAAAAAAAGACCTGTTGCGCGAAAACAGGATCTATGTAGCCTGTCAGACGGATGATGATCTCGCGTACATTATTCAATACGCGGGAGAGGACAGTCTGATCATCGGATCAGACTACGGCCACGCGGATACCGCTACTGAAATAGAGGCACTGCGAAAATTAAAACGGGACGACAAGGTGAGCCCAGCAGCTATCAATAAGATTTTAGACCAGAATGCGAGGACCCTTTACAACCTTTGAGGTAGCGGCCGACTCTGACTCACCGTCAGGTTCTCTTCCCTTTGTCCTTCAGGTTCAGTGCACGCCAGACGCGCTCGGGCGTTAGCGGAAGGTCGAAAATCCGAACCCCTGTACCCCTTGCCAGGGCGTTGGCGATTGTGGGAGCAACCGAGACAAGCCCCCCTTCGCCCATCCCCCGTACTCCGTACGGTCCCGGACCATCCCGATTCTCGACTAAGAGCGAGTGAAACTCCCTGGGTAAGTCAGAAAAGCCGGGAACACGGTAATCCACAAGATTGGGGTTAACGAGCTGCCCTCCCTCGTAAACCATCTGCTCAAACATCGTGTGCCCGATACCCATCATGGCAGCGCCCTCTTCCTGCCCCACGCACTGAGCTGGGTGGATGGCCATTCCCACGTCCGCCGCCGAGACATAGCGTCGAATAGAGATTTCTCCGGTCTCTCGGTCCACATCGAGCTCTGCGCTTCCCATGCCAATCTCCCAGAATACCGGCAAGGAGCCGGTAATCTCTGCCCCGACATCACCCCTGCCGATCAGCTCTCCCCCCGGACCTCCGAAACGGCGCTCAAGCGCCTCCCGATAAGTCAACTTTGATTCTCCGCAGCAAAGACCTCCGTCCTCCACCCGCACCTGGCTGCGACGCACTCCAAAGACCCGAGCCCCTATTTTAATGAGTTGTTTTTTCAGATCCCGTGCGGCCGCCTGAACCGCAAGACCCATGAGCGTAGTGGAGCGGCTCGAACCTGTGGAGCTGTCGTATGGGGTGACGGTGGTGTCCGCCCCGCCCACACGGATGGAATCTAGAGAGAGACTGAGTTCCTCGGCAACGATCTGCGAAAGAACCGTCCTCACTCCCTGCCCCATCTCCGTGCTTCCAGCCAGAACCGTCACGCACCCATCCGCCAGGAGACGGACCATCGCCACCGAGATAGGCATTCCGCCGGCGTTGGTTGCCCCGATAGCAAGCCCCACTGCTGCATTTTTCTTTCTTGATCGCTTTTTCCACTGACTTGCCGAAACCAGCTTCTTGAGTGTTGAGGCAATGTCAGCGTCGATCGCACGCAACTTGGACATAAGCTCTTCGCCCTTCTTGAGGAGATTCTTAAGTCTCAGCTCTGCTGGATCGATCCCCAGGCTGGAAGCGATAATATCCATCTGGGACTCACCGGCGAAGATCGTCTGTGGCGCGCCGATGGCACGAAAAGAACCAGCTGATCCTGCATTGGTATAGACCGCATAGGCATCAGTACGAATGTGGGGAATCCTGTAGGGACCCAAAACCCTGGTGGCCGCACGAATGGCGACCGCGGGTCCGTTATCCGCATAGCCGCCTGTGTCGAGGTAGATTTCTGCCTCGCGGGCGACAAGGGTCCCGTCTCTTTTCACTCCAGTCTTTAACCGGACTCGGACGGCATGCCTACGGACGGTCAGCATCGATTCTGAGACAGAGAGACAAATCCTCACCGGCCTTCTGGCCCTGCGCGCAAGCGCAACCACCAAAGGCTCAATCTTGGTATACGACTTGCTGCCAAATCCGCCGCCCAGATAAGGGATGACTATTCTCACCCTGTCAAGAGGTACGCCAAAAATCCGTGAGAGGTCCCCCCGGACCTGGAAAGGATGCTGAGATGAGGACCAAACAGTTATCCCCTCCTCCTTGAAATCCGCGATTACGGAATGAGGCTCCATGGTATAGTGATAGACCATGGGAAAGGTAAAGCTGTCTTCAAAGATCTCCTCTGCCTCCGCAAAGCCTTTTTCAATGTTACCTTTCTCTACACGCTCATGGCTGCAGATATTATTTTTTGAATTCTCATGGATCAGGGGAGCCCCATGCCGGAGGGCCGCCTCTAGGCCCACGGCCGATGGCAACTCCTCATAATCCACCTTGATCAGGGAGAGTGCCTCTTCAGCTGTTTCCTCATCTTCCGCCGCCACCGCGGCCACAGGCTCTCCAACATAGCGGGCTTTCTGGATCGCAATGATCGGACGCCCATTGTAGTAAGGGTCGGTGTCCGAAATGTCCGCCGAAGTGAGCACTGCAGACACGCCTGGAAATGCCTCCGCTTCCGAGACGTCAATGCTTGCAATTCGGGCATGGGGATAAGGGCTGCGCAGGATTTTGCCGAACAGCATCCCAGGAATGACCAGGTCCCCGGTGAACTTGGCCTTTCCCGTCACCTTGTCTACCCCATCTACCCTGGGAATATTCTGCCCAACGTACCTAAGTTGCCGTTGTTTCATCCTGATACCTTCAAAAAATTACCCGCTCAACTTACCAAGGCACGTACCCTTTGGCAACACGGCAAGGTGCCGATCCTTTCAAAGAGGCTCTCCGTCAAAAAGGTTGGTGAATAGTTCTTCGCAATCTCCTTGCCATATTTCCTAAGACCTAATTTCCTCGGGGGCGGAAGCGCGCACACCGACTGCAGCCGAGGGGGTCTGCCCCGAAGAAAGGGCGACATCCGATACGAACGTTCTCACAGAGAGAAAGCAGGCTAGGTTAGGTACTTACCGATAAAATGTTCAACAGAACGACTTCAACAAAAATTTTCGCGCCAAGACGCCAAGACGGCAAAGAAAAATATTTTCCTATTTCTCCGAACTTGGCGTCCTTTGCGCCTTTGCGCGAGTCATCGTTTATCCGATTCCCTAAACCCAAATTCAACGGAAATGTCAAATATGTTTGGTTTGGTACTTGGGAGCAGACAGGCAGAGGCCCATTGGCTCCCGCTGAGGGCTTCGTCGTGAGCTCCCTTCGGTCCGACCTTCGGCTCCGAGCTCAGGTCGAGGAGCACTCAGGGTCGAGAACAGCCGAACGGGCAGGCCCCCTCGGCTTCGTCTGAGTTCACTCTTTTCGCAATAGAGCCACCAATGATTTGACGGACGTAGAGGTGTGTGCCACGATGGCGGGCGCTGTTGTCAATTCATTAGTAGGAGGAACAATTCATGGGCGCAGAAGCAAACTTGAAGGAGAAGAACATTACGTTACCTCAGCCTCCGGTACCGCTAGCGAATTACATAGGTGCAGTGCGTGTTGGCACTCTGCTCTTTGTCTCGGGTCACGGGCCGCTCGGGGCAGACGGCAAGCCCACGGCTCGGGGAAAGCTCGGCCGTGACCTTACCGTCGAGCAGGGCTACCAGGCAGCGCGCGTGGTCGGGCTAAATATGCTCGCGACGGTGCGGGCCAACCTTGGCAGCCTCGACAAGGTCAAGCGCATAGTAAAAGTCCTGGGCATGGTGAACACCACCGAAGGGTTCGGAGATCAACCAAAGGTCATCAACGGCTTTTCGGACCTTATCGTCGACGTCTTCGGAGAGGCCATCGGGAAACATGCGCGGTCTGCAGTCGGCATGGCCGGCTTGCCACAGAGCATCCCCGTCGAGATCGAAATGATCCTCGAGGTGGAGTGATGAAGGAAAAAGGAGCTGTGTTCTCGTTACAGGCTAGGGACTGCCGGAAGGGCGTCCACGATCCCGATCATGCTGTCTCGCGTCACCAGCTTCTCAAGCTCCTTGACGCTCATGCCTTCGGTCCCAGCCGGGCGTTGTGGTAGGACCAGGTAGCGCATATCAGCGGTGCTGTCGTGGACCCGAACTTCCACGTCGTCGGCAACCCCCTGCCCGAACTCACGCATAACGCCACGAGGATCGATAACCGCCCGTGAGCGGTAATTTAAGCTCTTGTACCAATCCGGTGGACGACCCAGGATGGGCCTCGGATAGCAAGAGCACAGAGTGCAGACCACCAAATAGCGGACCTTTTCGGTGTTCTCCAGCACCACAAATTCATTGAGGCTGGTGGCGTCAATACCCATCTCCGCGCAGGCTGCCTTCGGATCGGCTATGAGACGGGCCTTGAAATCAGGCTCCACCCACGCCCGGGCGACCAGCCTGGCCCCGTTGGCCGGCGAACGCGCCTCCTGGTAATCGATCTGGCGCTGGATGTCCTCCTGGGTGAGCACCCCCTTCTCGAGCAGCAACTCCCGAATCGCGTAAACGCGCTTGGCGTGGTAGCTCAACTCGTGCCTTGGATGCTCGTGATCCTGTTGCTCCCCAGCTTTCAAATGATTACTCACAGGATGAACGTCACTCATGGAAATATTCTCCTTCTCAGGCCGGCTCCAGCCAGTGTTCGAAAATGTCTACATAAACCCTGTCCTGGGATGGGGCCCCATAACTTTCCCAGACCTTGTTTTGGTAAAACCCAACCAGGTAAAGCTCCTTCTTCGGCAGTCCGTCTCCACTGTGACCAAGTGACTCCGGGTTCAGAAACTCTCCGTAGACTCTCTCCACCCAGCCAACCTTCCCCCTTATATAATACGGGGTACGGATGTGCCCGGGAGGATCGTCCATTCGCACACGTATGCGATCGCCCGGCTTGAACTTTGCGATGCCCGTGCTCACGGTTCACCCCATTTCTTTTCGAACTCGGCTACCTTCCGATCTATTTCCTCAGTGGTCAGGATCTTCTTCTCTGCCAGGATCGTCTCCATGCTGACGGTCCAGCGCTCGTAGTAGCTCAGCGAACGGTACAGTTCCTTGTCCATGTCCTCACGCGCGCGCCGACTTTCATCCGTTCGCCTGATCCCTTTGACGCCAAGCACCTGGTTGATCGCATCCGCAAGGATCTCCCAGTCCGAGAGCTGGTGCTCGGTCTGATCTATCGGACCTGCCCCTGACTCGCCTCCCACGTCGTGATGCCGCCTTGGCATTGAGACCCTCCTAATGAAACGCTTTCAGCCCTCAGTTAACAATTCTTGATTGACCGCTGTGCAAGAGACTACTCCCTATGGAACTGGCATGTCAACTTGCCGGCTAGGGTTAGATTCTTTATTGGCTTGACAGGCTTGCGGCGGGACCTCTGCAATATTGTTCTATCTTTTCTAAGATCCTCTTTCTCAAGGAAGAAATTCTTCCGGCCTGCCTCCCTCTCGGAAACCCACTCCCGCCACTCGGTGCCGAGGGGGGCTGCTCCGTGTTGGGAAAGGTAAATGGTAGGAGGGTCGAAAGGAGATAACTTTTGAGATTCGGTAGTTAGAGAGGCCGATTCGGACTTTTATGAGCCCGAGAGCGGACCGGATATGGTCTGTGAATAAACCATCGTTTGAGGGTGCGGTTAAGAATTGGCGGGTTGGATTGCTAGTCTTATGAAGATGCCAGTGAAATAGACAAAGGCTTCCGTTTCTTGAACAGAAGGCCAACGTCGGAGCTTGACCTCTTTGAGTGCGTGGCGAAACTGGCAGCCATAATCAATATATTCTTTAAGCATTATTTTGTATGGCTCTGGCAGACCAAGTTTTGAAATGAACAGCTCTCTATTTAAGGCGAGGTCATTTGAAGAACGACCTGTTAAAATACCCGCCAAGGCCTCTAATGCCTCGTACATATCGGTTACGGTGTCACCTCGCCTTTCAGGGTTTTTA
>JACZXR010000429.1 GCA_022571535.1 Deltaproteobacteria bacterium
AAGTATATCAAAAGGATGAATACATGAAGTTTATGGTCCTGCTGGGAGACGGTATGGCCGATTTCCCGATAGAAACCCTAGCCGGCAAGACTCCCCTCGCAGCTGCCAACACGCCCGGCATGGACCGCGCCGCAAGGGAAGGGGTCTCTGGTTTGTTCTGCCCCATTCCAGAATCACTACCCGCCGGCAGCGACGTCGGAAACCTATCCGTCTTCGGATATAACCCTCACCAAACCTTTACTGGCCGCTTGAATGGCCCGGTTGGCATAGACGCGGGCGATGTGAGAGCGGAATTCTTTCGAGGCGTGGATATTTTCATTTACCTCAACGCCGTGGATGATTTCCGATGCTGCCTCCTTGATGATTTTCGGCTCCAGTTTCCTGCCCCGAAGAACCTCTTCTACGTCTCTCGCGCGATAGGCTTTATCCGTGATACCCGTTACGCCCATCGCAATATCCTCACAGGTTCCCTGGTGATTCAGCTTCAAGCACACAGCAATGCCGACAATGGCAAAGTCCGAGGGCCTTGGGGCGTTCTTGAGATAGACAGTTTTTTCGTCTTTTAGAATCGGGACGCGGATTTCGGTCAGGATCTCGTCGGGGTCTAGGACAGTGGTCATCATCGTAACAAAGAAATCCTCCGCCTTAATCCATCTTTCACCTTTGGGGCCGACCACCTTCATCTCCGCCCCGAGGGCCAAGATGGCGGCAGACATATCAGCCGCCGGGTCTGCGTGGGCCAGGCTGCCGCCGATGGTTCCTCGATTACGGACCTGGACGTCGGCAACCAGCGTGGCGGTTTGGGGTAGAAGGGGACATTTGTTTCGAAGCAGGTGGGATCCCTTAATCTGGGCATAGGTGGTCATCGCGCCAATGCTGATCTGACCGTTCTCTTCCCCGATGGCGTTCAGACCGGGAATTCGGGCAAGGTCAATGAGGTACGTGGGGTTGGCCAGACGTAGTTTCATCATCGACAGAAGGCTCTGCCCGCCTGCGAGCAATTTTGCCTCATCCTGATGAGTGGACAGAAGGGAGAGGACTTCCTGTAGGGAGGCCGGACAACAGTATTCGAATCGATTCGGGTACATCTGCTTTTTCCTGTAAGCTAAATTCTTTTCGTCTCGGTAATGGCTTTTATCACCTTCTCAGGCGTGATTGGCAACGAGGTTACTGTAACGTCAAAGGGTGATAGGGCATCTTCAACGGCGTTGGCTATGGCGGCCAGGGAAGGCAGGGAGCCCCCCTCGCCGACGGCCTTGGTACCAAGCAAAGTGTACGGGCAGGGGGATTCCATATGAGCGAGTTCGAACTTGGGTACGTTTACGGAGAGTGGCTTGAGGTAGTCCATAAAGGTCGTCGCAAGTAGCTGTCCATCCTCGTTGTAAACGAAGTCCTCGTAGAGCGCTGCCCCGATTCCGTGTACGGTGGAACCTATAACCATCCCCTCGACGATCCCAGGATTGATCTGGTTGCCACAGTCATGAACGATGACATACCGGAGAAACCGCACGGACCCGCTCTCGGTATCCACTTCCACCTTTACGGCATGGACGGAATTCGCATGGGTGATCTGGATATTAAAATTCTCTCTGCTGGGGCGCTTGGCCATCTGGGTCTTATAGTAGGCGATCTCCTTCAAGCCCGGCTCCACTCCGTCGGGAAGGAAAAGAACCCTCTTGTAGGCAAGGTTGGCGATCTCTTTGAACGAGATGGCCTTTTCTTCATTCTCTACGGAACAGATCTTCCCGTCCTGTAGTTTTAGCTTGCTCTCCTCCACTTCCAGTTGGTGAGAGGCAATCTTCAGCATTTTGTCTCTCACCTTTTTTGTAGCCATAACGACCGCACCGATATCCACGTCGTTAAATTTGTTGGAGTAGACACCGGAATGGCCAACGAAAGGTGAGATGAGAGAATCCATCAGCGTTTGCATGGACACCTGGTCGGGCGTAATGGCAAGCATATCGGCAACGACCTGAGCGATCGAGGTCACATGACCCTGTCCAGAATCCACGGAGCCCGACAAGACATTGACATTCCCGTCAAAATCGATCCCAACGATTGCTCCCTCGGCGTTCCCCGTATACTCCGGGAGACCCTTGGAGGTATAGTAGTACCCCAGGTTGGAGGTTCCCGGCTCAATCCCTGCGCTGATCCCTATTCCGATATATTTGCCTTGCTTTCCAAGCTCACCTTTTTCCTTTTTAAATTCTTCATAGCCGATAAGGCTTAGAGCCTTTCTGAGGCACTCGGGATAATTTCCGCTTTCATAGATTTCGCCGGACGGGGTCGTATACGGCATTTGCTCGGGCTGAATGAAATTGCGGAACCGCATTTCCATGGGATCTAACCTCAGTTTCTTGGCAATAAGATCCACCATCCTCTCCAGGACAAAGATCATGGTGGGCTTACCTACGCCCCGGTTCTGGACCGTGGGTCCCTTGTTGGTGACGATGCTCATCAGCTCGGCGCTTGTAGCCTTGATGTTGTAGCAACCGACCATCGTGGCGAATTTTATGAGCCCATAGATGCCTGCGGTGTGGATGAAGGAGCCATCGTTATTCATGTCCTTCATGCTGAGGCCGATGATCCTCCCATCCTTCTTGACTGCCAGCTCGATCTCCATATTCACATCCGGGGCATGAGTCCCGGCTAACAAGTGCTCTCTCCTCGTCTGGATCCATTTGACCGGCTTGTCCACTCGCTTGGCGAGCAGGCAGAGGATGACGGTGTAGGGCCAGAGGGCCAGTTTTATCCCAAACCCGCCTCCACTATCGGGAACGATAAGACGGAACTTATCGCTGGAGATGCCGAGCAAATTACAGACGTTGACGATGCTTCTACCGTGCTGCTGGTCGTTGGCCCAGGCGACATACGATTTCTTGGCGGCATCGTATTGTGCAATGATCGCCCAGGTTTCGAGAGGCGTGGAACTGTACCGGTGAACCTTGAAGTACTCCTTCACGACCAGGTCTGCCTCTTTGTAGGCCTCCCCAATGTTGCCGTGCACCATCTTATCGTGCATCAGGATGTTGCTTCCGGCCTCTTCGAAGATCATCGGGAACATCTTCGGAGACACCTCGCAAAAGTACGCGGCGAATGCCTTTTGCGTACCCTCATCGTCTGCACCGTAAAGCTCTTTCGCGGCTCGATACAGCGCCTGGAACTCGGCTTCGGGATAAACGACCTCCCGAATCGTCTCAGCGAGTTCGCGAA
>JACZXR010000430.1 GCA_022571535.1 Deltaproteobacteria bacterium
AAAGGAGGGTACAGCAGAGCTTGATGCTGGGCTTAAGGTACTGGGTGCTTGGCTTTCCAGTTCTGCCGGCAGGGGCCACATGGGTCAATACTGGGACCCAAGCGGGAATTTACAAAAAGGTATTGCTGACACCCGGGCTCTACTGAATAGGGCTGATGTGTCGTATCCACAGATGATGCTATGGGGAGGCTTAATTAATTGGGATAAAGTTAATAAGGACGTCCACTGGCTGGGGGTGAATTTTGAGCAAGAGCTACGAGATGTGGGCCGAGACAAGCAAGATGATGCCGATGTGTTTGGCGACTAAAAGGGGGGGGCAGCTCTTTTCACGCCTAACGATGGGCGGTGGTCTGTTCTGTAGGGACGACCCTGTGGGGATTCGGACCGAAAAAGGGGACAGGCTAATTGTTGAGACAGTAGGTGTCAGTAATCTGTGAGCCGAAGCCATAGAAACAACCCCTACTCAAAGAAAATGGCGGTCCACACGAGGGCCGCCGTTTTTATTTCATTGGCCGTAGGACGAATTTAAATAGCTCATTAAGGGCTATCCACTTGACTCAACCATACGCAAGATGTAGTGGTATGAAACGTGGAAGACTATCCGAGCGCGTTGGCGGAATTCGAAAGGCGTTTTGCCACCGAGGCGGATTGCCGGAAGTATTTGATGCAGCTGCGGTGGCCGAAGGGATTTCGTTGTCCGCGGTGTGCGGGGACCCGCAGTTGGGCGATGGAGCGAGGTCTGATTAAATGCGGCGGCTGCGGGCACCAGGCGTCCGTCATGGCCGCAACGATTTTCCATCGGAGCCACCTTCCTCTTCGGACGTGGTTTCGGGCGATGTGGTGGGTGACCAACCAGAAGCATGGGGTCAGCGCCTTGGGTCTGCAACGCCTGCTGGGTTTGGGCAGCTACGAGACCGCCTGGATGATGTTGCAAAAACTGCGCAGGGCTATGGTGCGTCCAGGTCGGGATCAATTGTCTGGCGAGGTGGAGGTGGACGAGACCCTCGTGGGAGGTGTGGAGAAAGGTGGGGGGCGACGGCACCTAGGAAACAAGGCGCTTGTGGTGGTAGCGGCAGAGGTTGATGGACGAGGGATCGGTCGCATCCGGATGAAGCGGATTCCAGATTCTTCTGCCGAGAGCTTGTTGTCCTTTGTCCAGGGGGCCGTGAGGCCTGGAACAGTTGTGGTTACCGACGGCTGGCGTAGCTATGCGGGTCTGCCTGAGGCGCACTTCCGGCACAGAGTCCGCGTGAGAGGAACCAACCCGGAGAGGGCGTCGAAACTCTTGCCGCGGGTGCACCGGGTCGCCTCGCTGCTCAAGCGGTGGCTGCTCGGGACCCATCAGGGGGCCGTCTCGCGAAAACAGTTGGAGTACTACCTTGACGAATTCACCTTTCGTTTCAACCGTCGGACCTCCCGGTCCCGGGGCAAACTCTTCTACCGGCTCGTCCAACAGGCGGCTGCGATCGAGCCCGTCCCGTTCTCCAAGCTTATGGCCTCGTAAACCTACAATATATGGGCAAAGTTGAGTCAAGTGGATAGCCCTTAATGAGCTATTTAACTGCGTCTGGTCCCCATCTGGCCTGTTAGAGGCTTGTTAGGAATCAAATAATGTAAGCCAGGACTGATTTTTTTCCAATCCTCAGATATTTCACAATACCGCAGAAAGCCCCGCCTAAACCTAGTAAATTTCTTGCCAAAAACTAGTAATTTTACGAGTTGTGGAAGATAACCATCTATATTAATAACTCGTAATCAAGATATATTGTTTACGCGGATAGGTAAGGAGGAAATACGATGCGAAATGTGAAAGCGAAAACCATAGGAAGCCTGTTTCTCCTATCATTATTAATGGCGGTTGCTTGCATAATTTTATTGAGTATCACCACGCACGCAAAACCCGACAAGGTGGATGGTGTCAACGTGCCCTCAGGCCGCATCCCGCAAGAGATCAAAGACAACAAGTATCCACGCACCTATTTCCCGGGTACAGAAAGAGTGGGCAAGAATGAAATGCGCATTACCGCCCTGGGCACGGGTATGCCGACCCAATCACCGAGTAACGCAGCTGCCGCATTTCTGGTTGAGCTTGGCAATGGCGACTCGTTCCTATTTGATTTAGGCACCGGCTCTACCGACCGGCTTTCCGGCCTAGAAACCGACTATTCCAAGCTGGACAAAGTATTCATCAGCCACTTGCATACCGATCATGCCGGAGACCTGGCGACGCTTTGGGTTGCTGGCTGGATTGGCGGTCGTTACACGCCACTGCATGTTTATGGTCCATCGGGCTCAGCCCCTAAGCTGGGCACCAAATTTCATGTTGACCACATTCGTGAAGCCTGGGCATGGGATGTGACGTCTCGGGCGGGCACCTTGCCTAATGCGGGTGGTGAAATTGTTGCGCATGAATTTGATTACTCTAAAACTGCTGTTATCTACGACAAGAACGGTGTTAAGGTTTCATCTTTCCCGGCAATCCATATTCGTGATGGCTCTGTGAGCTTTCGTCTGGAATGGAACGGCTTGAGTTTTGTGTTTGGTGGCGACAGTGTTCCAAACAAGTGGTTCGCCAAGGAAGCCAAAGACGCTGATGTCGTGGTGCATGAGTGTTTTTTCACTCCCGAGCAATGGATGAAAATTGCCGGGTTCCCTTACAAGCAAGCTTATTGGGTGACCACGGTTATCCATACGCCACCGGAAGGTTTTGGTAAGGTGATGTCGATGGTGAAGCCTCGCCTGGCGGTCGCATATCACTACTGGAATCACCGTGATATCGAGTTGGAAATATTTGAGGGTGTCCGCAAGACCTACGATGGTCCATTGGCGATGGCAGCTGACTTAACGGTAATTAATGTGACGAAAGATCACATAGAAGTACGGGAAGTCAGCTTCAACCACGAAGCGTGGGCTCAGGGGGTCAGCAAGGAATGGGATACCGCACCCCGAGGCGCACCGGCCACTGGACTCATGTCTGATTGGCTGAAAAAAGGCGCGCTGAAAGGAGTGAATCCTCCTCCAACGCAACCTATCAAATAACTGGCAAAAGAGTCATTTGCTAACGTAAGGGGAACGGATGGGGTCGGGCGTGAGTATTGAGGAGCACACCATCGACATCAAAAAAATCTTCGAGAAGGGTAAGTAAATGTAGTTCTTTGCTTGAATTACCCTTTTCAGCGATTTGCCCTAAGGGGATTTTACAAT
>JACZXR010000431.1 GCA_022571535.1 Deltaproteobacteria bacterium
AGGAGATAGTGTCGCCCCGGGCGAGGTGATGGCCCGGCTCGACAATATGGAGGTTCTGATCCAGATTCAACAGGCACAGGCAGAGATCGATCGTGCGCGCAGTCGAATGCTGCAGGTACAGAGGCAGATCGATCTCCATGTGGAAAAGCAAAAAGGGGAAACTGTTCAGGCGCAGGCCGCCCTGCGGGGTTATCGTTACAACCTTGAGGACGTAAGTGTCCATGCTGAGCAGGCAAGGGAAGACCGCCGGCGCGCCAAGGCTCTCTTTGGGAAAGAGCTCATCTCGGCGCAGAAGCTGGCCCTCGCAGAGACGGAGCTACTCCAGGCCGAGGCGCAGGTCTCTGCGCTCAAGGAAAAGATCATAGAGGGGGAGGCCACCCTGGAATTGATCCGGATCAGGGGCAGGGAGGTCATCATCAAAGAAGCCGATCTCCAGGTCCGGGAGGCAGAGGTGCGTCAGGCCAAGGCCAAACTGGCGGATCTACGACACAAGCTCAAGCTCATGGAGATTCGGAGCCCCGTGCGAGGCATAGTTGTGAAGAAAAATTCACATGGAGGGGAATTTGTCGAAGCGGGGCAGCCGATATTCATGGTGGTGGACTCGACCAAATACTGGGTTGAGGCCAACATAGAGGAGACCGAAATCCGCTTCGTCCGCCCCGGAAGCAAAGCGATTATCAGAATCGATTCCTATCCGGACCAAAGTTTTACGGGTAATGTCACAGAGATCGGAGGGGCCACGGTCTCCGAGTTCTCCCTTTTCTCTCCTCAAAAGCTCACAGGAGTATTTATAAAATCGACCCAACGTATCCCGGTCAAGATAGCGCTTGAAAACACCGACGGTCTGCTAAAGGTTGGCATGTTGACGACCGTCTGGATTGAGAAGGATACTCCTTAGGGTGGAAGCCTCTCCATCATCTTCACAATCCTCCCAGCCAAACACCAAATGGTGGGTTTTCCTCATCGTCTCACTCGGCACCTTGTCCGTGGCCCTCGGCATTACCTCAATCGATATAGCAATCCCTACCATGATGTCCTCTCTCGGGGCCTCCCTCGATAAGATCCAGTGGGTCCTCATCGGCTTCATGATCACCCGAACAGTACTGATTCCCTCAGTCGGATGGCTTGGAGGCCGGATCGGGGATCGCAACCTCTTCATCTACAGCATGGCCTTCTTTATCATGGGCTCTCTTCTCTGCTCTATCTCCTGGAGTGCGGACTCCCTGGTTTTTTTTCGAATCATCCAGGCTGTTGGAGCCGGACCGTTAATCGGCGTTGCCATGTCCATTATGTTTGAGGCATTTCCTGCCCATGAACGTGGCCTGGCCATGGGGCTCTTCATGACAGGATGGTCCATCGGCCCCTTCTTTGGTCCTCTCCTGGGTGCTTACCTGGTCGAGAATTTCGACTGGCGGGCTATCTTCTATATCAACATCCCGTTCGGCCTTTTAAGCATTGCAGCCGCCTATCTCATACTCCCGAAAAAGAAGGCGGAAGAAAAAGGAATCCCTTTTGATCTACTCGGGTTTCTGACCCTCACAGGGGGAACGGTCAGCCTCCTCCTCGCGCTCAGTCAAGGACAAGAGGAGGGCTGGGGAAGCCAGCTGATCGTGGGACTTTTTAGCGCGGCCATTGTCCTCCTGGCCCTTTTCGTGGCCGTCGAGCTCAGATCAGCGAACCCTTTTATCGAACTTCGTTTCTTCCGGAGCCTCAACTTTAGCCTCTCGAATTTCATCATCGTTTTTAGGGTAGTCGGTTTTCGCGGGACTAATTTCATCCTCTCGCTTTTTTTGCAAAAAGCCCTTCACTACACCCCCATTCAAGCAGCGATTTTTCTTGTGCCCGGGGCCATTATCACAGGCATCGTCTCCCCGTTGGCAGGAATCCTGTCAGACCGCATGAGCCCGCGAGTGCCACTTTTTCTGGGACTCGTGATCCTTGCCTTTACGCTCTACGGCCTTTCCACGATAACTATCTGGACCAGCATGGGCACCATCTTTTTCCTCATCGCGGTAAAAAGCGTTGGCCAGTCCACTATCAACGCCCCACTGAACACCGTCGCTCTCGGCACTCTACCAGAGGGGAGTGCCAGGATGGGAAGTGGCATTATCGGCTTGAGCCGGGGCCTGGGAGAGGCCTTCGGGATCACCATTTTGACTTTTCTCCTGGAGAGATACACCTTCCTTAACATCGACTCGATGACCCCTCTTCAGGGAGCCCGTCTGCCAGAGGCCGCACGATATGAGGTGCTCTCTCAAATCCGGAGTCTCCTGCTTCATGGAGGAGAGTTTGGAACCGCCTTAGAGGACAGGGCCCAGTCCCTTCTGGGTTTTAGCCTCCTGAACGAGGCGATGACCCGTGCTTACAACGACCTCTTTCTCCTGATAGGGGCCATGTTCGCCGGGTTAATCATAACCGTATTCTTTTTAGGTTCAGGGGGAAAAACCGCGGTAGAGAGCTCAACCGCTCATTAGGTCTGTCTTGCCCTTGTGCCTGTAGGTCAGAGCAAATGTTCAACGTGAAGAGGTATCTTAGAGGTCCGTTCGGTTCCCAGAGCCGGATTCAGAGGGAACTGGATGAATACCTCAAAAATCTGAACGCGATCGCTCTGGAGTTGCGCAAGGCGATCGGGGCCTATCTGGATCACGACATGGCCGAGTTTTCACGACTCTTTGCGCTGATCAACGAGCTGGAGCACCGTTTGGACAGGCTGCGCCGCAGCATTGAAACAGAAATCTATGGGCAGAGGCTACTGCCAGACACACGGGGTGACATCTTGGGACTTCTCGAGAACCTGGACAAGATCCCGAACCGGATGCAATCCACAACCCGGGAGTTCAAGCTGCAGAATCCCCAGATCCCGCAGAGGCTGCGCCAGAGCCTGATCGAGCTGGTGGACCTGGATGTGCAGATCGTGCAGGTACTGGTGCGTACAGTCCAGGCATTCCTGAACAGCCCTCACAACGTCAAGAAGGACGTGAAGCAGCTGTCTGACTATGAACACGAAGGGGACTTGATCGAACAGCAGGCCATGGCGCTCGCCTTCGAGGACAAGAGCCTGGAGCTGGCCCACAAGATGCAGCTCCAGCACCTAATCGAGCGTCTGGGTTCCATCTGCGACATGGCCGAGGACATGGGAGATCGGCTCATGATCTCCTCCCTCAAGCGCCTCCTCTAGTTATGCTGGGATGGTTAT
>JACZXR010000432.1 GCA_022571535.1 Deltaproteobacteria bacterium
GGTCGACCAAAGGGAAGAGCTACCGCTTCTACCCTTTGGATACCCTATCGGTTTTGTTCCCGCGGCAAGCCGCGGGGTTACCCAATAATCTATACCTGAGCGGATCCCTGACAGGCCACCCAACCACTCCGCCCTGGTACCGTCTGGTGAACCACAGGTAGTCGCGGAAGGCCGGCAGGGCCTTCATTCAGTACGGTCTTGGCAACGTCACGCAGCCGTACGATGCTTACGTCCCGACGGATCAATTCCTGCAGCAGCTCCTCGAAAAGCCGAAGATAGTTACACCCCTCAACTTCAGCGTGGATAGTGTGAACATTAAGTCCATCTGTCAACAAAGAGAGAAGATAGTCATTGATCCTGCGCTCTCTTCCCAATAGCTCATCCAGGGTGGGTAGGGTTGTCGGGATCTGTGGGGTCGTGAAACACGTCCCATTATGAACCGGCAGAAATGCTGAGCTGCCGCGCACATCGCTGGCATAGGAGAACCCGAATCTATCCTGTGCCGCAAGGGAGGAGAGGGTACACTTCCACCCGGGTGCCGCGGAGCTCACCGGGCGGCACCCGATGACTTGCTCATAAGCGTCCAGGGCCTTGCAAAGCTCTGTTCCGATCTCATTCTCTTCCATTCCCTCCACCTCGTCCTGCCAACGGAAATGGTCATAGCCGTGTATGCCAAGCTCGTGTCCTTCCGCCACCACGTCCTTGAGAAGAGCGGGTTCTCCTTCGCCCACAGGGAGAGAGGGCAGAATGGTTCCAGATAAAAGCGTTCTCCAACCGTAAAGCCGAAAGGGGTTCGTGCGCCACATCTTAGCCACAAAGGAAGGACTAAGAAGGCGTCTGACAGCCCGTCCCGAGTTATCCGGCCCGAAGGTAACAAAGAAACTCACCTGCATCGAGTAACGTTTGAAAATTTCAAGCAATCTGGGAACCCCTTCTCGCAGGCCGGCCCTCGTATCCACATCCACTCTTAGTGCAAGCTGCATCAGTAATTGGTAAACCCCGTACCACGGACATACGTCCGTGGCTTTAGGGCTTGCCCTTCGGGAACCTCAGAACATTCATCCCTGCACTTACGTACAGGGCGTTCTGTGGTACGGGGTAAATAGCAAATAGTGAAAAGTGGGATGAAACTATTTGCCTTTAGGTATTTACATTTGTCTATTGATTATTTCGGAACCAGCCCAATGTCTGTTTTAAGCCATCTTTTAGAGATACTTTAGCTGTTACATGAAGGATCTCCTCCATGAGACGGACATCGGGAACCCGCCGAGGTATATCCTCATAGCTCGGACCGTACACCGACTCCTCTGTTACAAACTTAATGGTCGAAGTAGAACCTGATAGGCGAATCATCAACTCGGCGAGTTCGCTAACCGTCACTTCCTCGTTGGATCCTACATTGATCACTCTTCCCACCGCCTCGTCGATGACTCCGGCTGCCATGGTAGCACGAATCACATCTTCGACATAGGTAAAACAGCGCGTCTGTCGGCCATTGCCGATCACAGTCACAGGGGCCCCCCGCATTAACTGACCGAGGAAGATGGTGATGACTCGGCCCACATCCATTTGATCCAGGCGCGGGCCGTAGGCATTAAAGTAACGAAGCAGAACCACAGGGAGACCCAGCTTGTGAAAGGCAAAACAGAAGTGTTCCCCCACGGCTTTGGATGTTGCATAGCACCATCGATCGATACGAGTCGATCCCATGACCCTGTCACTATCCTCGGTAAACGGAACATCCAGGTTTCTGCCATAGACCTCAGAGGTAGAGCTGAAGATAACTTTTTTTTGCAGTTTAAAGGCTACATTGAGGACCGTTTGAGTCCCGTTGACGTTGATGTTCAATACCTGATTGGGGTCGCCCACATAGTGCTCCACACCAACCACAGCCGCCAGGTGATAAATATAATCGCACCAGGCAATGAGACTTTCCAGGATTTCACGATTGAGGACCGAATCACGAACGAGCCTAAACCTCGGATTACCTATGTTGTGCAGCACCTTGAGATCCGAGGCCACGTCAAGGATCGTAACTTCATCGCCCTGAGCTAGCAGTGCATCCGTGAGATGCGATCCAAGAAAGCCGGCCCCGCCTGTAATCAGTACCTTCATCCTTTCGATTGCCTCCCATGGTTCGTAATTAGTTAATCGTTATTCGTCAATAGATAAAAAGCTAGGATGCTAGAACGCTGGGAAACTTTGTCATTGAGTTTCTTGAGTTTATTGAGTTTATAGGGTTTGTTGGGTTTATCTGGTTGATCAGTTTCTTTGGTTTGTTTGGTTTACCTAGTTTTCCTGGTTGATTTGGTCTATTTGGTTGTTCTAGTCCAAGGGATCGGACGTCAGAAATCAGAGGTCGGAGATCAGTGATACGGCTGGTCATCTGACTTCTGGCCTCTGCTTGCTGCCTACTGCTAGCTGCTCACTGCGCGCTTAACTAAGTTTGACTATTAATGGTTGACGGTTTACGAGTCTAGGCATGCGTCTTGTCATTCAAAGAGTCAGCCAAGCCAAAGTGACTGTTCAAGGGAAAGAAGTTGGCGCAATCGGGCCAGGCCTCTGACTATTTTTGGGTGTCGCCAAAGGAGATTTCGAAGAGGACTCCACTTATTTGGTTCAGAAGTCAGTGGAGCTGAGAATCTTTGAAGACGACGAAGGCAAGTTCAATCGGACGCTATTGGACGTGGGCGGAGCAATCCTGGTGGTCTCACAATTCACCCTTTACGGGGATTGTACCAAGGGGAGGCGCCCCTCCTTCAGCCATGCCGCATCACCCGAAGAGGCAGAGCGACTTTATCAGCAATTCGTCCAAAAGCTCCGAGAAAAAAACCCTAGGGTGGATACCGGTCAATTCCAAGCCAAGATGGAGGTCTCGCTCGTAAACAGTGGTCCGGTTACCTTTATAATAGATAGCGCATAGCCGATAGAAAGAAGTGAGCAGTGGGCAGGCAGCAGACGGCAGTAGGAAGTCAAGATAAAACTAAGATTATTGTATATAAGCATCTAATATTAAACATAAAACGTTGGCATGTTGTTTAGGGACTTGGTTGATCAATGATAATCCGATGTAGGGTATGAAACTACCCGCAGCAGAACGTGCAGTCATTGAGGCGGCCAAGATAGGGGACTAAGGGCTATCCACTTGACTCAACTTTGCCCATATATTGTAGGTTTACGAGGCCA
>JACZXR010000433.1 GCA_022571535.1 Deltaproteobacteria bacterium
AGGCATACCCCGTTTGGAGCAACATATGGCAGCAATTAGCGACATTATGATCTTCGGTCTGCAACTATACTGGAGGTGAGTTGCCGGTTCGCACTACAAACCCCGTACCACAACCATACCTCCGAGGCATTGGGGCGATGCCCTTGGAAGGAATTCAGAACATTCGTCCCCGCATTCAAGCACGTGGGTTCTGTGGTACGGGGCAAACAGGTCTTGGTTGCGCCCTGATGTGCATTATTGAGGATTTTTGGCACTGATTAATTTCGGATCGGGGTTAGTATTATAAATCAGCAACTCGCCGTTAGTGTATTTACGAATCAAGGGTTAAGATGTCGACAATTCAGGCCATATCAGTTCTAAATTGCATATGGGTTGACTATTTTTGTCGGATCGGGGTTAATCCCTACTGTTCCCTCTTGGTCTCGGCGACTTACCATGAAGGAGAGATCCAGTGAATCGCATCTGCTTGATTTGTCAAAATGTTGATTGCAAGAACCGGGGCTCAGAAGAGCTCATGAAAGAGCTGAGTAAACGGGTCGCCGACAAGAGTCTTACCGATGTGGAGGTTCGACCCTACATGTGCTTTGGGGCCTGTCAGGAGGGCCCAAACATTGTCCTCTATCCCGAAAAGAGCTGGTATGCAGAGGTAAAGATGGAGGATCTCAATGACATCGTGGACCATCTCTGCGGGGGACCGGACGTAAAGCGGCTCGACAAGATCGACCCTTCTCTTAAAGATCTAATCTACCAACTCCTCGACACAGGGGTGTTTTAGGGAAATATGGAAGGTATCCTCTTTCCAAGAGGGGTGGTGGAGGGAAGGGAGGGACTGGAGGACTATCTGGCGCGAGGAGGCTACAGGGCCTTGGAAAAGGCCCTGAAAGGCCAGGACCCGGAGACCATAGTCCAAGAGATCGGCGAGTCGGGTCTGCGCGGTCGAGGTGGTGCGGGATTTCCTACAGGGAAAAAATTGGCCATCACTCGCGAGTGTGTCGAACAGCCGCACTATGTGGTTCTCAACGGAGGCGAGGATGAACCAGGGAGCAAGAAGGACCGTCTCCTCATGGAGAACCTGCCGCATCTCGTCATCGAGGGGTTGATTCTAGCCGCTTATGCCGTAGGCGCTGAAAAGGCGTACCTCTACATCAACCGAGAATACCAGGCCGCAACTCAGAGCATGGCCGGGGGCCTGGCTGAGGCCAGGGAGGCCGGCTATTGGGGAGGGCATCTGCTTGGGAGCGATTATAGCCTGGAGCTTCTCTTGATCTCCGCTCCTCCCAACTATGTCGCCGGCGAGGATACGGCCGCCCTGGAGGTCATCGAAGGGAGGGAGCCTCTTCCCCGCCAGAAGCCACCCTTTCCCGCCGCTGCCGGTCTTTTCGCCAAGCCCACGGCTGTCAACAATGTAGAGACCCTGGCCAACTTGGCACCTATTATTGCCAGAGGGGCTAAGTGGTATCGAACCTTTGGCACGGAGCAGAGTCCTGGAACGATGATCTTCTCCTTGAACGAGGAGGTTAACCGGCCGGGGATTTACGAGCTCCCGTTCGGCACCTCGTTACGCTTTTTGATTGAAGATTGTGGGGGTGGGATTAGAGATGGGAAGACCATTAAGGCCATCCTCCCGGGGGGACCATCAACGGCTTTTCTGCCCTCGGATAGGATCGATATATCCCTCGATCACCGGTCTGTGCTGGAGGCCGGCTCCTCGATAGGCTGTGGGGTCGTCCACCTGGTCACCGAAGGGGAGTGCATGGTTGAGGAAACCCTCCGCATCGCGGAGTTCTTCTCCCGCGAGTCCTGTGGACAATGTCCCGCCTGTCGTATGGAGACCAACATGCTGGCCGCTATACTAAAAAAGGTTCAGCAGGGTCAAGGGGGAGAGGCGCTCTTAGAGCAGTTCAGCAAGGTGATCGACTTTAATAAAGGGAAGGGCTTCTGCAGCTTGATTAATATGCCGGGGCCGCCTATTGAAAGTGCCCTGAGACTCTTTCGTGCCGATTTCGAGGCTCACCTTGCCACCGGTCGCTGCCTCAATAATTAGCCCAGATTCAAATATTTCTTTGGGACATTAAAGACCTGTTCTCCTTTTTTGACCAGACAGGTCTCTCCTTTCCACTCCTTCAGGAGCTCGACCTCCTCCCCGGATGCAAAGGAGACTTCTTCAATTTCGACATTTAGGTTGCCCTGGTATTTTAGCGTGAAGGCCTCTTTAATCGTTGCCATTATTTTCTCCCGGTCTAAGCTTCAATCGAAACACCCTTAGGCATAATAATTAACTGTTTACGCAACCGTTAACAACATCACGATCCATTGTTCCAACTCCCCTTCTGGGTAGGGTAGCGAAGGGCGGCCTGCAGGCGCTTGAGAAAGATGTGCCGGGGGATCTTTTTCGCCCCCAACCTGATGAGATGCTCGGTGGTCACCTGGGCATCAATCATATGAAAGTCCCAGGTTATAAGCTGCTGAATCAAGGTAGCCAAGGCCACTTTGGAGGCATTTGTTTGGGTGAAAAACATGGACTCACCGAAAAAGCACCTCCCCAGGGAGATTCCGTATATACCGCCAACCACCTCTCCGTCTAGCCAGCTCTCCGCTGAATGGGCGAATCCCATTTGGTGGAGTCGAATATAAGCCTCCATCATTTCCGTGGTAATCCAGGTCCCATGCTGCCCTTTTCGGGGGCTCGCTGCGCAAGCCCGGATCACTTCGGCAAAGGAGCTGTCGAAGGTCACCTTGAAGATTCTCTTTTTTAGGGTTTGACCCAGCCTCCTGGAGATGTGGAACTCGCCGGGTTCCAGAATGACCCGGGGATCGGGAGACCACCAAAGAATAGGTTGCCCGTCGGAATACCACGGAAAGATTCCCAATCGATAGGCCAGCAGCAGTCGTTCAGCACTCAGGTCCCCGCCCACGGCCAGCAGCCCGTCCGGTTCGGCATGGTCCGGCGGGGGAAAGACAATCTCGTCTGTCAGTCGGTAAATAGGCATCTAACCCATGGAAATCTACCAGACTTTATTATTGGGTAACCCCGCGGCTTGCCGCGGGCACAAAACCGATGGGGTTTCCCCCCGTGGAGTCGCGGTCCATTACTCCACAGGGGGGAGAATCGGTAGCTCTTCCCTTTGGCCGACCACGGGGTTTGGATCCCGTGGTCGATATAACTTAATCACCTCTGACTAATAATGCAAA
>JACZXR010000434.1 GCA_022571535.1 Deltaproteobacteria bacterium
CTAGGACTCAATTAAAGAGCTATTGAATTGCATCCTACGGGCTATTGGACAAGAAAATGGCGGCCCGGTGTGGACCGCCGCTTGTCATATAAGCTATTGAATTGCATCTTCGGACTATGAAAGTATGGACCGTGGAACCTACGGTCCCTGAGTGCACTTTCCCTTGCCGTCGCATGTGATCGGCACACCGCTTAGAGGCACGATGACCTTGGCCTTATTCACTAGATTAATGAAAGTATCCAATCGCGTACCTCCATTCACTACTCCCCCAGTGGTAGATGCTTGATTAGCGTGGGAGGGTATGACGGTTTTTGGCTTGATGAGTTTATTAACCGCAAAGGCAGCCTCTTCTGGTCCCATGCTGAAAATATCGCCCATGTTAACGACTGCCACCCGGGCTTTATAAAAATCACGCACGACCATCGCCATGTCGGCTGTCTGACCCGTATCTCCGGAGAGATAAACAACGAGGCCGTTGCTGAAGGTTAAAACATAGCCATTCTCCGGGCCGACATAGGCAGTAAGACCGTCCGGTGCCAGAATGTCGGCAAGTCCGTCTCCCCCTGCTGTACTATTCAGGAGGCTACGGGGTACACCATTACTGTGATGGGCGGCAATCACGGCGATGGTCACGCCCCCGACAATCCTCTTTCCTCCGTGACGCAAAACATCAACTTGGCCACTTGATCCACCCTCGGCGGCGACTTTCCTCCTCAGAAAATCACGCATCTCGCCCCCGACGATAACATTCGAGCCCTTCGCTGCAGCAATCTCAGCCAGGTTGGAATTAGGCGTTGCAGCCAAGGGAGGATTTCCAGCGCAGACCACTGCTGTATCAGGATCCTGATCCAACTTCCCAACACCTATATGATCCGAATGGACACTGCTGAGTAAAATTATGTCTATATCTCCAAGCCTGGAATCCGTTCCCCCAGCAACTGTTCGACCTGGATCGTAGAGGACCCTGGTCCCGTTGGGATCTTCAAGAATCAAGGCCCGAGAAAGTATTTTTAGGGTTTAGCTACTGAAAACCCGAAACTGACTCAACGTCCTCATGCCAAAAAGGACTCCACTTTTTAGCAAACAAAAAAGCCAGCACACCCTTACCCTAAACTGGCAAGAGCGACTGGCTTAAAAATACTCATATTCCCCCCCCGTTAGCCTCATATCTCACGAGAAGCATTGTCAACGATGGGAAGGCTCTTACTTACATTTTAACCCTCTAGTAAAGTCCTATTAGAATGTCAACAGACTAGCAGGGAACTGCCCGAGGGAGTCCTTGAGGACGAACGGGAGCAGGAAGTCTCTCGTAGAGAAGCGAAGAGAGTCTTCCAAGCGAGGGCGGGTAGGAGATCAACAAACAGCTGTGGTGCTGGAGTGGCAACGAGAGGGGTGCTGCCAAGCTATACTTACTCGAATTGGACAGAACAGTTATTCTGTTCAAGGATAGTGCTGAGTGGCCGGACACGCTTTGCTCGCCACCCAGGTTGCTCCTACCCTGTCCTACTACATACCGGGCAGCCGTGGTTCAGGCCGTACTGCGCCGCAAATCCTTCTATCAACGTTAGATCCGAACCCACGATGCGACCATCATGCTCTTAGGAGAACGGCGCAAACTCGGTATAGGTGCAGATCGTTAAGGTATTGGGAATCAGGGTGCCAAACGGTGGGTTGAGTGTGCCCATCGGAACGATCCCTTTTCATGGGGTGGTCGTGGTTATCATCTTGCCAAATTGCAACATGCGCTGGCTCTGCTCAGCTATGCGGGGGAACCGCTGCGCTAGGGTTGTGAGGTGGGACTGCGGGTTTCCGTGCGCCGCCGCAGCCCTAGCTCCAGCAGGACTACGGCGGCGCGGGGTTGCTTAAATGGGTTTCATCACCGCCATGTAGGCGGCCAGGACGCCGAGCAAGATCAGAATGTACCACAGCGCTTGGCCGCGTGAGCCGAGGCGGTAGACCACGACGTTAAAGCCACCCAAGACGACCCAGATAATCGCCTTGACGATCACCCAGCCGGGCCATGGCCAGTGGATTTGCAAGCGTGCCAACATGCCAAAGCCACCCAGCAAGACGAGGAACAAGCCGATGCCGTGGGTGATGGCGACAGTTTTGCGACAGCGATTGTCGACTTTGGTGCCGTTGTTGAGGACGTACAACAGCACGCCCCCAAGGGACACAAAGGTCATGAAGATACCCAGTAAGTGAATCAGTTTGTACACCGGATACGACAGCATTGAACCTCCAACGTTAGGAATTTGCTTCGGGCCTGTAACGGGTCTTGCCAACTAGCCGCCGGAGCCAAGCTATACTTACTCAGAATTGGACAGAACAGTTATTCTGTCTAACATGCATAGCCTTTGCAGGGAAACACCTGCGCAGTCAAGACGCAATTGAAGAGATGTCATAATAGCGACAACCCCCCCGCTCTTTTAATCCCCAGTTCGACAGAGGCGAAAATGAGTCAATTCTAAATGGGCTGGGACCCGCTCTGGGCCTGGGTTTGTTTAGGACTGCCAGGACTCAATTAAAGAGCTAATTAAACGCGTCTTGGCACTATTTCATCCTGTTAGAGGCTTGTTAAGAATCAAATAATGTAAGCCAGGACTAACTCTTTTCAATCCTCGCGTAATTCACAATACCGCCAGAATGCCCCTCCTAAAAGCTAGTAAATTTTTTCCCACAACCTAGTAATTTTACTAGTTATTAGGGCCTCCTCATTGTGTTAAATACGGCTGATTTCAGTTTGTGAATTTACAAACCGATTGTAAGGAATTAATCACCATGTTGGTCTCGACGGTAAAAACATCAAAATCATGAGAACTAATTTTTCATTTATCACTTTTAATTTTTCACTGGGTTCATTTGGTACACGCCGTAAGGTCGAACGACTAAGCACCCAAGAGGAGGAGTCACTAATGGATTGAAGATGAGAACGAAGATGGCATGGTTCAAACGCATAGGATTCTTGATTTCACTACTAACATTGCCAAGCGTGGCTTTCGCGCAGGACGTCCTACCCGCCAAGGAATCCTACAAGGCGCCGAAGAAAGAGTATTCACCCTTCGTGGGCGACCATTTCCCGACCCGGGTGCTCTGGGGCGACACCCACTTGCACACGTCCTGGTCCGGAGACGCCGGCCTGACCGGCGCGACATTGGGCCCGGATACCGCCTACCGCGTGACGCG
>JACZXR010000435.1 GCA_022571535.1 Deltaproteobacteria bacterium
CCTTGCCGAACGATTCTCCTTGGGGGATGACTTGCCCAGTTGACTCAAACCCATCCCCTGTAAAGGCCCTCCTCCCTCTTCGCCATTGATGTCTTCGAGCAGACGGAGGAGAAACTCCCTGGTCTCCGTGAGGTTGCGGCGATCGAGCTCTAAAGCAATCCTTCTCTCCAGCCTATCCAGGTAGTCCCCTACTTCTCCCCTCTCCAGTTTCTCGGTGGACAAAAGGCCCTTCCCAATCTCCCCCCTAAAGGGGGAAAGACCGGCTAGCCTCTCAGCGATGTCAGATAGCAGTATCCCCCTCCCTAATTGTGATTCAGGGTGTCTAAGGGCCTCTTGAAATTTTCTTAAATCTGCCTTTAAACCCGACAGGGTCTCCATGGACAGTTGTGGCAGTGAGTTTCCCGATTCCTGGGAGGCCGCCTGGCCCTGACCCCCCATGCCGTGAACCGCTGTTGTAAGATCTTCCTTTAGTTTTTCTTCTCCGATCTCGCCTTTCAGGCCTCTTTCTGCAATCTCCTCTAAGGCACGCGCCATTTTAAGACTCTCGGCTAGCTCATCCTTCCTCGCTCTTTCCTTCAGACCATGGGAAAATTCCTTGAGCCTCTGAGCAACCGATACCGCCTTGGACCCCTGAAACCAGTCAAAATGAAGATCCACATCAAACCATGCAAGCAGCACCCAAAGGAGGAGCAAGGGTGGGGCTAAAAAGGCATGCCAAGACAGTTGCCTTTGAAATAGGCCCCTCATATCCACCGACCTGAGGTTAGCCGCTGTCTCCACCAGGACTAATTCCTCAGCCGGCCTCCTCTCTCTCCGCCTAACTATTTCCCAAGCCGTGACCGCCCTCTCCTGAAGCCGGAGGGTTTTGTCCACCAGAGAGATAGCACGCAGAGCCTCCCTGCTCCCCCAGGGTCTCCGCTTAAAAAACGCCAGGGTCATGACCAGGAAAAGGGGTGGAATAAGAGAGATAGGTTCGGCCCAAGGCGGAAACAGCTCTCCGGCTGGGAGGGCGATAAGGGCGACAAGAACAGAGTAAAACAACGCCGAAATTAAGATCCGCTCCCTCCTCTTGACCTTCTCCCAGCGAAGGAGCTGCCAAAACTTCTCCTGGAGAAGTGCCTGCTTGTCCCGTTGCAAATCAATTACCCTTTGCATAGATGTTCCTCATTCCCCACGAATTATCAGAATGGGACATGCCAGAAACGCTGTGGATTATTGCAATGGGACTCGTCAATCAAGTTATATCGAACACGGGGTTTGAATCCCCGTATTCGACCAAAGGGGAGAGCTACCGCTTCTCCCCTTTGGAAACCCCATCGGCTTTGTGCCCACCTCAAGAGGCGGGGTTTACATTGAATCAAGAATAACTCTCCTTGAGCCTTTTAAGGGCCCACCAATAGAGAAGGAAGCTTGATGCTAAAAGACAAAAGTGAAAAAGAAAATGAGCGACCGGTGCTTTCAACCTCCATTCCCAAAGGTCGAGCGGGGCCCCCAACTCCAGCCCGCCCAGATGATGCAAAAGAAAAGCAACCGGGTTAAGGGGAAGGTAGAGAAGTCCCGAAAGCAAAACCAAACAGACATAGAGCCATCGGATGAATATCCGCCGGCTGTCCACCTTATTCTCCCACAAGGCGAGAGCTACCAATCCCCAGATACCGTAGGTCATCGAATAAAAGAACAGTAGCAACAGGGTTGACATAATGGAACTCACCGGCGCGCGAGCGACTGCTCCTGCCCACCCTAAAAGAGGGAGGGAAAGGAGGATAAAAATCAGAACATGTAGACAGAGGAGGAGGATCTGCCCGAGGACCATTTTGGAGACATGGACTTTTTCTTCACGGAACCAATGCTTCAGGGGTTGGAATCTCCAGGGGACAAATTCCTGATTGGCAAGTCTAAGACCGAAATAGACCATCAACAGCAAGGCGGCCACAGACGAGAACTTGAAAAGATAGGCCGGGCCAAGCCAAAATTGGGGGTCTCCCACGGGAAGGACCAGGGCTAAGAACTGTAGCAGGGCAAGGATAACGAGGTAAAAGAAATAGACCATAAACCCCTGTCCCTCTTCAAGATAGATGTGAACCCCCTCTTGAAAGAGAGGGTTCTTAAACTTCTTCACAATTCTTCCTCCTCTTCGAGAGGAATGGT
The DNA here is from genome assembly GCA_022571535.1 of Deltaproteobacteria bacterium. Classification (GTDB taxonomy): domain Bacteria; phylum Desulfobacterota; class Binatia; order UBA9968; family CAXXLF01; genus JACZXR01. Next base: position 2,149 of record JACZXR010000435.1, read on the forward strand.
GGCCCGAAACAGGGTATAGTGATGCGACACAACACGCCCGTCATCGATCCAAACCCTGCGAGAGTCTCCCTGAACCCAACCAATAAAAAACCCGGCTTTTTCACTCCAACTGCCCAGGGCCTGATCCTGGGGAAAAATGGAATAATGAAAGAGTAGCTCACGACCCCGATCTTTAAAAGGAATCTCTCGCAGTCCCTTCTTCTCACCTGGATCATCCACACCCAGGCCTTCCGGAGAGATAGCAATCTCTCGAACTAGTGTAGTTCCAATAGAGATATCCCCCAAGTAGAATCCCTCCCCAGATATAACGAGCCAACATCCCGTGAGATCTTGAAGGCTAAGCTTGGTCAGCCTTATGGATAGCCTTTCCTTTCGCCTCTCCACTTCAATACGGAAAGGAAAAGGCCTCACAGACCGAACCCTAAACAGTCTGTATTCCCACTCTCTTAGCGCGAACCGTAGGACAGTGGAGTTTACAGCATCCTGAATCACGAGCGATGCACCGTCCGTCTTGGCCGAACGGGGCGGAACCATTTCGAGATCAGTCCATCCCCGCACCATCTGCAACTTATAATCTCTCCTGCGGGTTGAAAATAGACCCACATTGGATTGAACCTCTGCAGTGCCATCTGGATGACCTTCCAGGATAGTCGATGTAACGAGCACCCCGTCCGGAATAGGAACCACTCGATTAAAATAGAGATACCCTCCTATACTGATCAGGAAAACAAAGGCGAGGAAAGAGACTACCAGGGTGGGTCGGGAAAACTTCTTCTGTTCCCAAAACCGGACCAAGAAGATCAGGCCGCCCAAGTAGAGAAGGAGGCACAAAACAAAAGGGAGAAGTGGCGTACGGGCGCTAAAAAAAGCGGAGTCCATGAGAAGTCGGGAAAAAACAGAGTCATCCCAACTTGTCCATAAACCCACCCTTCTCTCCGGAGGAGACCCTAAGAGATCCGAAAAGATGAGGGAGAGCCCATCCCATCGGGATAGGGGTGGTCGCCCCACATCCAGGGAGAGATAAAAAATCTTTCCCA
>JACZXR010000028.1 GCA_022571535.1 Deltaproteobacteria bacterium
TCGCGGGCCCGGCCCGGATCTACCTCTGTCACAGTACCATTAGACCCCATTCCCCTAGCCCGGGAGGCAAACCCTCTCCCGCACCAGCCATAGCCGACTACCACAACTTTTTTCCCGGCCAGCAGAATGTCCGTCGCGCGAATAATGCCGTCGATGGTTGATTGGCCGGTACCGTATCGGTTGTCAAAGAGATGTTTGGTAGCGGCATCGTTGACAGCAATAATGGGAATTTTAAGACCCCCCTCTTTGGCCAAGGCACGCAGGCGAATGACCCCTGTGGTAGTCTCCTCCATGCTTGCTACCATTCGAGACACAATCCGTGTGTAGTCTTTATGGAGCATAGAAACCAGATCCGCCCCATCGTCCATGGTGAGGACCGGCGCATGATCCAGAGCGGCCCGGAGATGGCTATAGTAGGTCTTGCGGTCCTCCCCATTGATGGCAAAGACCGGTATTTGGTCGTATTTGACCAGGGCAGCAGCCACATCGTCTTGGGTGGAAAGGGGGTTGGAGGCACAGAGAACGATCTGTGCACCTCCAGACTTCAGCGTCAGAATCAGGTTGGCGGTCTCGGCAGTTACATGGAGACAGGCAGAAAAACGAAGTCCTTGAAAAGGTTTTTCCTTTTGGAAACGGCTACGCACCCTCCTCAAAACAGGCATATCCTGATCTGCCCAGAGGATGCGCTTTCTTCCTTTTGCGGCTAAACTGAGACTCCGGATATGACTCCTATTCACTCCCATGACTGCGTCCCCTCCTCCTGGGTGTGCCTCGTTCAGACCCTTTCCGCAGCCGTACGGAGTTCATCAACCCGATCGGTCATCTCCCATGTAAAAAAGCCATTTTCAGGAGTCCGCCCAAAGTGACCGTAAGTTGATGTCTTTCGATAGATAGGTCTTCTCAAGTCCAACGTCTGAATAATACTTTTGGGTCTGAGGTCAAAGAGATCTCGAACTACTTGAGCCAACTCCGCATCCTCAATCACCCCGGTCCCGAAGGTATTGACTGCAACCGAAACAGGCTCAGCTACTCCGATCACGTAGGACACCTGCACCTCGCACCTGCGTGCTAATTTTGCGGCAACGATGTTCTTGGCGACATACCGGGCCATATAGGCGCCGCTACGATCCACCTTGGAGGGGTCTTTGCCTGAAAATGCACCACCGCCGTGGCGTCCCATGCCCCCATAGGTATCCACAATGATCTTTCGGCCAGTGAGGCCGCAGTCTCCCTGGGGTCCCCCAATCTCGAAGCGACCAGTTGGGTTCACATGATAGATCGTATTCCGATCTAAATATTGTGCGGGGATCACAGCACGGATCACTCCATCGACCACTGTTTCCCTGAGTGTCTCGTTTTTAACCTCCCGACTATGCTGCGTGGATATTACCACGCTACTCACCCGGACAGGTCTTTCGTCCTGGTAATCGACCGTAACCTGAGACTTGCTGTCAGGTTTAATAAAAGAGGCCTCACCACCTTTTCGAATTTTAGCCAAATAGCTAACCAGGTTATGGGCCATCTGGATGGGAAACGGCATGAGCTCCGGGGTCTCATCACAGGCATAACCAAACATCATACCCTGATCCCCGGCCCCCTGTTCTTTATGTAGCCCCTCGCCCTCTGTGACCCCAATGGAGATATCCGGGGACTGGGGTTCCAGCGCCACGATGGTAGTGCACTTGTTGCCATTAAAGCCGCTAGCCGAGTCGTTGTACCCGATTTCCAGGATAACCTCCCGGGCGACATCGGTGTAACTAACCCGCCCCTTACTCGTAATCTCTCCAGCAATTACGATCATCCCGCCCTTGGCCAGGGTCTCACAGGCTACTCGACTTTCAGGATCTAGAGCCAGATGGGCATCCAAGATGGCATCTGAGATCTGATCGCACATCTTGTCCGGATGCCCCTCAGAAACCGACTCAGAAGTGAACAGAAATCCCTTATTCTTTATCCGGTCAGCCACTCTAAAATGCTCTCCTTCAAATTTGAATCCCTATCCCATAGCGGACAACCCACTGGAAAGTCAAGTTCACTTGGGCTCTCGGTCAAAAAGTGTTGCGAAAAGTGGGGAGAAAGCGCAGACACCGTTTGAAGCCGAGGAGGTCTGCCCCGAATAAAGGGAGACATCCGACACTGAACGTTCTCAGAGAGAGCAGGTTGGGTTGGGTACTTGGGGGCAGACAAGCAGAGGCCCATTGGTTCCCGCTGAGGGGCAGGCCCCCTCGGCTTCCTCTGAGCCCACACTTTTCGCATTAGAGCCACTCACTTGCTTTCGTGAAATTTACTTTCGATGAGCTCTTCAATGGCGCGCACCGCTTCCTTTGCATCTCTGCCACTGGCCTCCACGCGAACTTTACTCCCCTTGGCGGCGCCCAAGGACAGCACCCCTATAATACTCCTGCCGTCAACGACCTGCCCATCTTTTGAAAACTTCACGTCTGCGGAAAACCGGTTGACCAACTGGACCAAAAGCGCAGCCGCCCGGGCATGAAGACCAAGCCTGTTTTTGATTTCAAGTTTCTTGGTGACCTTGACCATCCATCTACTTATCGATGTCCCTGTGCTTTACGTGAATCTGCAACTGCACCCTGTCTAGCTTCTTCTTCAGCTCCTCTACCAGAACCACGGACCGATGTCTTCCCCCGGTGCAACCGAGGGACAGGGTCAGGTTACTTTTCCCCTCCCGTTCATATTTTGGAATTGTAAAGTCAAGCAAGGAATATAGTCGATCCAGGAAGGTGTGAGTCTCTTCTCGTCCCAACACAAAGCCCTGTACCTCGGGCTCAAGCCCGCTCTTTCCTCTCAGGTTATTCACGAAGTATGGGTTTGGGATAAAACGCACGTCAATGATCATGTCGGTATCGTGCGGGATGCCATACTTATATCCAAAGGAAGTCAGGAAAAGGGTCATCTTGTGAAGGCTCAAGATCTGAGTGTAATAATTCCCAATTTCTCTTTTTAGTTCATGAACATTAAAATCACTGGAATCGATGACCTTATCCGCCAAGGCCCGCATGCCTTCCAACGCCTTACGCTCACGGGCAATTCCTTCCTGGACCGACGACCTACCAGCCAGCGGATGAGGACGCCGAGTTTCGCTAAAACGGCGCAAAAGCACCTCGTCGCTGGCGTCAAAGAATAGGACCTCCACACGATGCCCTGCCTTACGCATCTCGGCGAGCACTTCAGGCCAGTGCTGAAAGAAATGACCCTCACGAAGATCGATTCCGAGAGCGATCCGCTGGATTCCTTCCTGATATCCTTGGCAGAGGTCGATAAATTTGGGAATCAGTAGGATTGGAAGATTGTCAATGCAGAAAAAACCACTATCCTCTAGGGCTCGAATGGCAATGCTCTTCCCCGAACCGGAAAGCCCGGTAACCACCATAATATCCAGGGCCCTGGCCATAAATTATAAATTTACAGCTTCTCGTCCTTCTCTTTGAGAGTGTTCAAGATCTCCTCTCTCGTCTTTCCCTCCATAAGCCGTGCGCGGAGCTTGTCGTCTTTAAGCAGACGGGAGACCCTTGCCAAGGCCTTCAGGTGATCTGATGTGGAGTCCTCCGGCGCTATCAGGAGAAAAAACAGGTGGGTAAGACATCTGTCCGGAGCCTGGCAATCAATCCCTTTCGGGCTACGACCGAATGCCCCATAGACCCGGTTGACCCCGGGCACCTTTCCATGTGGAATCGCTACCCCTTCCCCTATGGCCGTGCTACCGATCCTCTCCCTTGCGAGAAGAATTTCCAACAATCTTTTGGCATCCGTAAACTGGTAATGAGAAGCCATCAATTTCGCCATCTCCTCCAAGACGACAGAATTTTCCCCTCCCTTGAGCTCGGGTATAATCATGGCTGCTTCCAAAAAATCCGTGATCTTCAACCGCTATCCCTCCTACTCTGCCCCCCCCACTTCGCCTTGTAATTTCTCGACTGCCGTTCAATCTTATCCGTTTCCAGATCGATTGAAGGGTAGAGATCTTATGTATTCTCCTATCCGTGAATGCCCTTTTGGCGACCTCTGACAAGGCCCCGTGGACTTGCGGCAGACAGGTGAACACTTGCCCATCTTACTACAATTTTTATTCGGCATATCAGATGAACGCATTGACCGGCAGCGTGTGGCGGGAAGTCTCAAAGACCTTCACATCAGTTGTGGCCAACCCCCTGGCCCTATTGTTCTCCTACCTCCTCAAGTTCGGCTGCCGCCGCTTCGACGAGGGCAAAATTCTCATGGCCTCACGGTACTTGGCTACCGTGCGCCGGGCAATACCGATCGCCTGATTGCTGAGGAGCCTGGCCAGATCCTGATCGCTGTGTGGTTTCATCGGGTCCTCGGTAGAGATGAGGCCCCGGATCTTTTCCCTCACGCTCTCCGAAGCCACATCCTCCCCATTATCCTTCCTAAGACCGCTCTGAAAAAAATATTTAAGTTCATAGAGGCCCTGGGGTGTATGGACGTATTTGTTGGCAGTTGCCCGGCTGACCGTGGACTCATGCATTTCTATATCCTCAGCCACATCCCTAAGGACCATAGGCTTTAGTTGACCCACCCCATGATCTAGGAAATTACACTGAAACTTAAAAATACTTTGGGTGACCCGGTAAAGTGTCTGCTGCCTCCATTGGATACTCTTAATCAACCACGTAGCCGCCCGGACCTTGTCCTCGAGGTACTCCCTGGCCTGAGCAGCCTCTTGCCCTTCCGTGCCAGCCAGGCGACGGTACAGGGAGCTGATGCGCAGATGGGGGACCCCCTCGTCGTTAAGAAACACTACGTACTCATCTCCGATTTTTCTCACGGTGACATCGGGGATCACGGTACGAACCTGATCTTCGCCAAATCCCCGAGCCGGCTTAGGCTCCAGCGTCGCAATCTCGTGAGCTGCCGCCATTACTTCATCAAAGGAGACGCCGAGGCTTCGTGCCACCTTCTCATAACGCCTGGACTCCAGCTCGGAGAGGTGGTCGGAGACAATTCGAGCAGCCAGACTATTGCCAAGGTCAAGATTCTCCAACTGAATAAGGAGGCATTCTCTCAGGTCACGCGCAGCAACTCCCACAGGATCAAACAGATGGATACGCTTCAAAACCTGCTCTGCCTCTTCCGGGATAGTCTCTGCAACCCGGCACAGCTCATCTAGGGACAGCTCCAGATATCCTCTGTCATCCAGGTTACCAATGATATGAAGACCGATGGTCTCCTGTCTCTCGTCCAGACCGGAAAGTCGGAGTTGCCAAACCAGGTGATCCTGGAGTGTCTCCGTCCTGGTCACGGTGTTTTCCCAGGAAGGGAAACCATCATCTTCGTCCCGGGAGGCCTCCGATGTCAGCGAACCATGAATAGCATTGGAGTGACTTTCAAGATAATCCTGCCAATCGACGGAACCAATTTTGTCCGTTGCCTCCAGCTCACGGGTCTTTTCCTTCTCTTTAACCTGTTCCGGTTGCGCTTCTTCCTCGGTCGGCGATTCCTCCAACGCCGGATTTTCCTGCAGCTCTTGGGAAATCAGGCCCTCAAGATCAAGGTGAGAGAGCTGCAGCAGCTTGATCGCCTGCTGCAGCTGAGGCGTCATGACAAGCTGTTGGGCAAGTCTTTGGAGTAGTCTGATTTCAAGTGCCATATTCAGAGTCTGAATTCTTCGCCGAGATAAACCTTGCGTGCCTTTGGACTAGAGGCAATCTTCGCCGGGCTTCCCTCTTCTAGGATCACCCCATCGTTTAAGATGTAAGCCCGGTGACAGATCCCTAAGGTCTCACGAACATTATGATCTGTAATGAGAACCCCTATTCCACCGGTACTGAGCTTGCTGATTATCTTTTGAATTTCCCCCACGGCAATTGGATCAACTCCCGTTAAGGGTTCATCCAAAAGGACAAAGAACGGAGAGATTACCAGGGCACGGGCTATCTCAACCCTGCGCCGCTCTCCTCCGGAAAGGGTATCGGCCTTTTGCTTGGCAAGGTGGCTAATCCCAAGCATGCGCATGAGTTTCATTGAACGATCCTTCTGCTCCTGCCGGCTGAGATCAAGAGTCTCAAGGATGGCACAGAGGTTTTCCTCCACGGTCAAGCGGCGAAAAATCGAGGACTCCTGAGGTAGATAGCTGATCCCGGCGCGAGCCCTTTGGTAGATCGGAGTCGATGTTATGTCCTTGCCGTTTAAAAAAACCTTTCCCCCATCCGGGCGCACAAAACCGACTAGCATGTGGAAGGTCGTCGTTTTTCCCGCCCCATTCGGGCCGAGTAGACCAACCACCTCTCCACCCCCTACTTCCAGGTTGACATTTTTAACCACACGCCGCCCGTTATAGGACTTCGTGACCCCTTCGGCCTTGAGTACGCTCATCGCTTTCTACCCGGGTCACCGTACCCCTTCGTCTTATTTTCCAAGATCCTCCGGAAAGATCACCGCCTTAACCCTACGGGCCCCCCCCTCCACCACAACACGGTCCTCATTGATGAATAGGATTATGCGGGAGCCCGAGATCTGATTTTTCCCCTGGCGTACCGAAGGATTACCGACAAGTGAAATGGTGTTATCCTGACTGTTGAAAACCGCCTTGACACCTGTTGCCACCCGCCCCCCCTGGGTTACCTGGACCTTCCCTTCAGCTATAACTTTCTTAAGATGTACCATCCCCGAATCGTAGGTAGCCGTTAGGGTTTCACTCCTCATGGTCGCATCTCCCCGGACGGCCACCACATTACCCTGGTAAGTGATGGTGTTTTTCTTTCGGTCCAGTTCCATTCGGTCCGAGGTAATGATAATGGCCTCATTTTTGCTCGCCTCGAAGAACTTCCCCTTAGTCTTCTTTTTGGCCTCTCCTGCCGCCTCTGCGCTGACGGCAAAGACACAAAGAACAACAAGAATAACCGCTAGGACATGGGTACCGCGGTCCATAGCTCCTCCATCAAGGGCTGTTTTACTTCAACTTTCAGACGCAAGCCTCTTTTTCTCAAACTGATCCGGCTGGATCCTGGTCTTTACCTTATTGAAAAACCGAATCTTTTCGTCCCTAATAGAAATCTCCATCCCCTCCCCCTCCAACTCCAAGCCCTTTCCACTCACGGTGACCTTTCCCGGAGACATCACACGATCGTCGTCCTGGAGATAGAGGATCTCATCTGTCCGCAGGATAAACCCCTGGTAATTAACCTCTACCGATCCCTGTAACCGCATCTTTTCCATCCCGCCGTCGTTGAAGAAGAGATGGCCTTCATCTCCGTTGACCTCCATGGTCTCTCCGGTTTCGCGGTAAAAGACAAGCCACGGCTTCTTAATCACTGCCTCCCTCTCCGCTTTGAGATAGACGGCCTCCTTACCGGTAAGTTCCCATACTTTGCGCCCCCCTTCGATCTTGCTGCGTCGGAACTCCTTGATGCGCAGGGCACTCTTGGGAACTAGGTCCAAAATTTTCATCGGGTTTTGTTCGATCTCTCCGATTTTCTGTAGCGCCAAATTTTCAGCTACTTTGTAGATCACAACTCCTAAAGAGACAAATACCGCAGCTAGAAGTAGGATCCTCGTAGCATGCTTGCGCATCATCACTCTCCCCCCCTATGAAAACTACCACCTTCCCACTATTCTGTAAAGGAAGTGGGCATGGAATTTGCTTACAACCAGCACGCCCGCTCAAAAAGGGGTTAATCGTAATAGCTTTTTGTAACTTCTCCCCATTTCCCCTGAGCGTGGAGGAGCATCTCGACCACTTCCCGCACCGCTCCTCGACCCCCTTTTTGCTCTGTTACATAGTCGACTTTATTTTTTAGTCCTTCCCACGCGTCCCTCACGGCAATACTCAACCCAACCCTTCGGAGTACTGGAAGATCCACAATATCATCCCCGACATACGCCACCTCTTGATCTGTTAGGCGCTTCCTCCGCTTGATCTTCTGATAGACATCGACCTTATTAAAGACTTTTTGGTAGACCATACGAATGCCAAGGTCTCTGGCGCGATGGCTAACCACCCGTGAGTAGCGCCCCGTCAGCAACCCAACTTCAATACCAGCGCGAGCCAATAGCCTGATCCCATGTCCATCTCGGGCATCGAAGTATTTCATCTCCTCTCCCTCATTATCCACGACAATCCTGCCGTCAGATAGAACACCATCCACATCAAGGAGGAGGAGTTTGATCCGTTGGGCCTTCCTTCGGATCTTTGCAGGGATGCGCTTCACAGACAGGAGTTAACCCCGATCCGAAAAAATAATCTAGGGATTTCCGGTGTTGAGCGGCTTAGGACACCAGTTGCTGGCATTTTGATCGTCGGTCTGCAACTACACTAAAGGTGAGTTGCTGATTCATGCTTGAAACAGGTATTTGTCGCGGTCTGATGCTCATCAGAGAAGATTTCTTTGACTGATTAATTTCGGATCGGGGTTAACCGATGCCGGCTTTCAAGAGATCATGGAGGTGAATGAGGCCTGTGGGTTTTTGCTCTCCATCCTGCAAGATAAACAGAGAGGTAATGGAATATTGCTCCATCGCTGCGACGGCCTGTGCTGCAAGCGTATCGGCGGGGATCGACTTGGGGTTTCGGGTCATCAGGTCTTTCGCCTTAAGGCGGAAAATATCACCCCTGGTCTCCAGCCCCCTCCTCAAATCCCCGTCAGTGATTACGCCGACCAGTCGGCCTTGGTTGTCCACCACCCCAGTCACGCCCAACCGTTTGGAGGTAATCTCCAGAAGGGTCTCCTTCATCGGGTTATTCTCGTGCACCAGCGGAAGCTCCCCACTTTGGTGCATCAGGTCTCCAACTTGAAGAAAAAGCTTGCGCCCCAGGATCCCCCCCGGATGTCGAAGGGCGAAGTCCTCCTCCTTAAAACCCCTTTTTTCCAAAAGGATAACTGCCAGGGCATCACCCACAGCCATGGCCGCGGTCGTACTTGCCATGGGCGAAAGGCCCAGAGGGCAGGCCTCTTCTTTGACCGCCACATCCAGGATCACATCGGCAGTTCGGGAAAGTGCCGAGCTGGGATTACCGGTCATAACGATGAGCTTCAGGCCCATCCGCTTGAGGATGGGGAGGAGCTTTAAAAGCTCATCGGTCTCACCGCTGTTGGATACCGCCAGCACGACATCCCCCTCCATGACCATGCCCAGATCTCCGTGGATACCGTCAGCTGCATGGAGGAAAAAGGACGGGGTCCCCGTACTGGACAGAGTGGATGCAACCTTGCGACAGATCAGCCCGGACTTCCCAAGCCCGGTGACGACTACCTTTCCCTCGCAGCTATAAAGCAGCTCCACGGCCTGGATAAAGGCCTCACCGAGGCGATCCCTTAGAGAAAGAATGCCGCTAGCTTCTATGCCCAAGACCTCTCGGGCTCGTTTGAGCATTGTGGCATGCTCCATCTTTAGTCCTTTAAACCATCCTTCACGATTCCGTCAATCTCTTTCAGCCTCTTAAGCAATCCCTCGAGATCCCTTAGGGATAGGGAATTGGGCCCATCGCTCAATGCCAGATCTGGATTTTCATGGACCTCCATGAAGATCGCGTCAATCCCAACAGCCACCCCAGCCCGCGCCAAGGCGCCGATAAACTGCCGTTCACCCCCCGAGGCCTTCCCAAGCCCACCGGGAAGCTGAAGACTATGGGTTGCATCAAACACCACAGGATATCCCAACTCTCGCATCACGACCAGAGAACGCATGTCTGAAATCAAATGATTATAGCCAAAGGAGAATCCTCGCTCAGTAACCATCACCTGTTCATTACCGGTGGAGACGATCTTCTCTATGACATTTCGCATGTCCCAGGGAGCTAGAAACTGACCCTTCTTAACATTGATCACCCTACCCGATTGAGCCACCGCAATGACAAAATCGGTCTGACGGCAGAGAAAAGCTGGAATCTGGATCACATCCACTACCTCTTGGACCAAGCTCACCTGCTCTTTCTCATGGACATCTGTCAACAGAGGAACGCCGATCTTTTCCTTCACCTCGGCCAAGATTTCAAGCCCTCTTTTGATGCCCGGGCCACGATAGGATTCGAGGGAACTTCGATTGGCCTTGTCGTATGAGGATTTATAGATATACGGAATACCGACCCGGTCGGTCACCTCCCTGATAAGAGAGGCGTGGCGCAGCGCAGCCTCCCTCCCCTCAATCACACAGGGTCCAGCAATCAGGGCTAGAGACTTTCCGGCCCCTATCTCGAACCCTCCTACTTTGACGCTTTTAGATGCCATCGAGTCGCTCGAACAACACACAATGGTGAATGCAGATGAGGAATGTCATCTGCGCGCCATTTTAATTCTGGGAACCTCTTTCTGTGCCAAGCGGTTCTGTAAAGCCGCCTTGATAAAGCCCTTGTAGAAAGGATGGCAATCTGTGGGACGGGACTTGAACTCTGGATGGAACTGACAGCCGACAAACCAAGGATGGTCTTTGAGCTCAATGACCTCTACCAGAGTCTTGTCTGGGGAAAGACCGCTCAGAATCATTCCCTTAGTACTAAAGATTTCACGGTAACTATTATTAAATTCATAACGATGTCGATGGCGCTCGGAGATCTTCTTTCTGCCATAGAGTTTAAGGGCCAGGGAACCTTCCTTAAGGACGCAGGCATAGCTCCCAAGCCGCATAGTGCCTCCCTTTTTCTTAATCTCCCTCTGCGCGTCCATCAGGTGAATGATCGGATGGGGAGTATGTTCATCAAACTCGCTGGAGTTGGCGCCTGCGAGCCCACAGACATTGCGTGCAAACTCCGCTACCGCCATCTGCATCCCCAGACATATTCCTAAAAAGGGAGTACCGTTCTCGCGAGCATAGCGCACCGCCTTGATCTTTCCCTCGCTCCCGCGATCTCCAAAACCACCTGGAATCAGAATACCATCCGCCTGATCCAAAATCCCCTTGACCCCACGCTGTTCAATCTTCTCTGCTTCGATACAGTTCAGCTCCACCCTGACGTCATTGGCTATACCCCCGTGGACCAGGGCCTCTAATAGGCTCTTATAGGATTCCTTGAGACCCATATATTTACCCACGACAGCAATCCTGACGGACTCCTTCGGGTTCTTCAGAACATGGACGATCCTGTTCCATCTCCTGAGGTCGGGTGAACCGGTCCACATATGGAGTTTCTCCACGATCCTCTCATCCAGCCCCTCCTGGTGAAAGACCAAAGGGACCTCATAAATCCACTCCACATCCTTGGCGGTAATCACCGCATTTTCATCCACATTGCAAAAATGAGCGATCTTCGACTTCAGTGCTTTTTCCAGGAGACGATCCGTTCGGCAGAGAAGGATACCGGGCTGGATCCCCATCCCCGTGAGTTCCTTAACACTGTGCTGGGTAGGCTTTGTTTTCAATTCCCCTCCGGCCGCGATGTACGGGACCAGCGTGAGATGGATATAGAGAACATTCTCCTGGCCGCTCTCCCAACCAAACTGTCGTATTGCCTCTAAAAAGGGGAGACCCTCGATGTCTCCCACGGTCCCGCCCACCTCACAGATCGCTATGTCATAGCCTTCTGCAGCGGCTCGAATACGCCGTTTGATCTCATCCGTGATGTGGGGAATGACCTGCACCGTGCCGCCCAGATAATCGCCGCGGCGCTCACGGATGATCACCGTGGAATAGATGCGGCCCGAGGTGATGTTGTCGGATTGCCGCGCCGCCACCCCGGTGAAGCGTTCATAGTGACCGAGATCGAGATCGGTCACTA
>JACZXR010000436.1 GCA_022571535.1 Deltaproteobacteria bacterium
CCCCGCCTCTTGAGGCGGGCACATAACCGATGGGGTTTCCCCCGTGGAGTTGCGGTCCATTACTCCACAGGGGGGAGAAGCGGAAGCTCTTCCCTTTGGTCGACCACGGGGTTTAAACCCCGTGGTCGATATAACTTGATTACCTGCCTTAGGAGGATCGATTAGAAAAGGATTGCGGCTCTCGTTGCTTGTTTGAGGAGGTCCCGAAAGAAAATCATGAAGGGTATGATTCGAATTCGAAATCTTGAGAAGATCTTTCCCTCGGACCGCGGGCCGGTTCGAGCAGTGCAAGGGATAGACCTCGACGTGGACGAGGGTGAATTTGCGGTGTTGCTCGGTCCGAGCGGGTGTGGGAAGACCACGACGCTCCGCTGCGTGGCGGGGCTGGAGCGGCCGGACGGGGGCAGCATCGAACTTTCAGGTGAGGTAGTGGACTCGGCCGAAGAGGGGGACTTTGTTCCGCCTGAGCGCCGCAACATTGGTATGGTGTTCCAGAGTTATGCGGTGTGGCCCCACCTCAATGTCTATCAGAATATCGCATTGCCGTTGGCCGAAGGGCGCCGCCGCATCCCGAAAAACCAGGTCAGGGGACGTGTGCAGGAGGCCCTCGAGGTGGTACGCCTGGAAAATCTCGACACACGCCCGGTTACCGATCTGAGCGGAGGCCAGCAACAGCGGGTGGCGCTTGCCCGGGCTATTGTGACCCGGCCGAAAGTGCTGCTAATGGATGAGCCGCTCAGCAACCTCGATGCACGTCTGCGCGAGCAGATGAGAATCGAGCTGAAAAAGATTACCATGGCCATTGGCGTGACCACCGTTTATGTAGCTCATGACCAGGCCGAGGCCTTAAGCCTTGGGGACAGGGTTTGTGTGATGAATGAAGGGAAAATACTACAAATCGGCTCACCTCAGGAGGTCTACTCCCGCCCTCCGAATCTCTTTGTGGCCCAATTCGTAGGCGAAATGAACTTTGTCAAGGCCAGGGTAACTGGTTCAGGCCAGGTCGACTCACCTCTGGGAAACCTCCGCTGTGAAGTGCCCTCGGGATGTCAAGCCGGGTGTGATGTAACGTTGGCTATTAGGCCGGAGCACCTTAGGTTTCTGCATGATTCTGATCAGAATTGCCAATCTGTCGAGGGAAAGATTTTGCTTAAGACCTACCTAGGGGATTCGGCCCTGTTTGAAGTCGAGGTGCCTGGATTGACTCTGCTGGTCAAGCTCCCTGGCGACGCGGATGTCTCCGTGGGGCAGAGGGTCAGGGTCGCGATGCCGGCGGACCGTTGGTTCGTATATCCTTAACCCCAATCCAAAAAAATAATCGAAGCATTTCTGGTGTTGAGCGGCTTAGGACACCAGTTACCGACATTTTGATCTTCGGTTTGCAACTATACTAAAGGTGTGTTGCTGACCCCGATCCAAAATTTCCAATGCAGTGCGTTACACATATATCGTAGAGAGCGGTAATGAAAGAATGTGGTACACAGGTGCGACAAGCGATTTGAACCGCTCCCTTTGGATCGGGGCTGATACACGCTGCGAAGGGGTGATTGATGCGCTCTGATGCTCAACAGGGAGAATTCCTTCCCTTCGAGAACCTCAGGGCCGTGAGCCTGTCGAACCGGGGTCTGACTAATTTCGGATCGGGGTTGATCGTCGGTCTGCAGCTACACTAAAGGTGAGTTGCTGATTCATGCTTGACACAGGTATTTGTCGCGGTCTGATGCTCATCGGGGAAGATTTCTTTGACTGATTAATTTCGGATCGGGGTTAAATGTGCCCTCCTATTAGCTCCGCCTTACGGGGGCCAAGCTTGAAAGGACCCCCTCTCATGGGATAGGGGTTTCAGAGAGGGGACCCATGCCACCATATTATAAGGAGAGTAAAATATGAAAGCCCAAAATGAGAGAAGGATGAAGAGGTTCAAAGAACAGAGATGGATCCTTGACAACATCATAAGGTCCGTGGGGATCGACTGGGATCAGGGGAGGACTCACAGATTACTCGCATACATAGGCCTCTCGGGACAACAGGACGTAACCCAGGTGAGGGAGAGAGTGACCAAGTTCAAAGATATCCCAAGGGAATTTGAGAGGGTAGCAAAGAGAAGGGAGGAGATCGCCAGAAAGGCGGAGGGTGAAGGCAGAACGGTCACCGCGAGAGAGAACTATTTTATGGCAGCCCTTTTTTACGTTAATGCCCAGTGGGGAATCTTCGAGGATGACGATGAGAAGAAGATCCGCCTTGGAGAGAAGCAAAACAGCTGCTACGACAACTACATCAAAGTCGCCGACCACAGGATTGAGCGGGTAGAGATACCCTTTGAAGGAAAGACCGTCCCCGGGCTTCTGCATTTCCCAACCTCTTCGACCCCTCCTTATAGCTGTGTACTTTCCATCCCTGGGATGGATTCCGTAAAGGAGGACATGCCCCTTTACGGGGATGCTCTTCTTGAAAGGGGGATTGCTACTTTGAGACTCGACGGACCCGGGCAGGGGGAGAGCAATCTGAGGAAGATCAGGGTAACGGAAAACAACTACGAGGTGGCGGGCAAAAATGCCGTCGACTATTTAGTTTCAAGGGGCGATATCGACAGGGACAGGATAGCCCTCCAGGGGGTCAGTATGGGGACGTACTGGGGTTTTAGAGTTGCGGCTGCTGATCACAGGTTCAAGGCTGTAGGGCTCACAGCCCCTTGCCTTGAGCCGGGAATGTATAATCAGCTAAGCAGCGCCTCGCCTACCTTCAAGCTAAACTACATGTACATGACAGGCTACGAGGACGAGGACGAGTTCGACGAGTTCGCCAAGCAGCTCGACATCAGGGGACTCGAAAAAAATATCAAGGCGCCATTTCTCCTGGTGGCCGGCGAAGATGACGAGCTGTGCCCCATAGAGTACACGATTGAGGCCTTCCAAAATGTTCCCCACCCCAAAAAGCTAATCGTCTATGAGGGAGAAAGGCACTCTCTGAGAAACCCCTTCCACAGGGACATCGCCGCGGACTGGTTCAAAGACCGCCTCGACGGAAAGCCCATGAAATCAGAAAAGGTCTATGTTGAGATATCCGGGAGAGAAATAGTAGAAGGCATAGGGCCGAGTTAAGTTCGAGTGCCGTCATCCGGATGATCAACCCTCAGACCAGCAGGCCCTCCTTAATTCTCTATCCAAATTGCCGCAGGGTGTTT
>JACZXR010000029.1 GCA_022571535.1 Deltaproteobacteria bacterium
AAACAGTTGGTGCAAAAGAAGGCTGCCTGATTCCAGAGGTCGATGGAAGAGTCAGAATGGGAGATCTAGAGTAAACCCCGTACCACGGACTTACGTCCGTGGCTTTGCGGCACTGCCCTTGCAGGGAGTTCAGAACATTCATCCACGCGCTCACGCACGGAGCGTTCTGTGGTACGGGGTAAAAGGGTGAGACCGGTTTTTGGCCCTTCCGCTTTGCACTGTTCGTTTTGCCATTTGATGTGCCCTCCCCCTGGAGGGCCAACCCCGATCCGAAAGAGAAACCTACGCTAAAATCGAAGGATGTGCTAACCCCGATCCGAAATTAATCAGTCAAAGAAATCTTCCCTGATGAGCATCAGACCGCGACAAATACCTGTTTCAAACATGAATCAGCAACTCACCTTTAGTGTAGTTGCAGACCGACGATCAAAATGCCATTAACTGGTGTCCTAAGCCGCTCAACACCAGAAATGCCTCGATTATTTTTTCGAATCGGGGCTAATTCTTTTTGCCTATCAGGGAATGCGCCGCTACGTCCGGCCGGCACCACCGGGGGAGGACAGGGACCCTTCCGGGGCGAATGTGATGGCCTGTTCCAGTGTCTCACAGAGGGTCTTGGTGGCGTTGTAGTCTAGAATAGGATTCATTGTTTTGGGAGCCAAGGTGAGAAGGGAACGGGCAGACCCTTTGCTTGTTGAGAAATCACGGGCAGTCCTGACCGTGAGCGAGTTGAATCAGATTATTAAGGGGACCCTGGAGAGAGAGCTCGACTCGTTCTGGGTGGTTGGTGAGATCTCCAATTTTCGCGTTCCGCCTTCCGGCCATTTCTATTTCACGCTCAAGGACGCTAACAGTCAGATTTCCGCTGTCATGTTTCGGGGCCAATCCAGGGGTCTCGGCTTTCAACCCGAGAACGGAACGGAGATGCTCTGCCTTGGCCGCGTGAGCGTTTATTCGGTTCGTGGGGATCTTCAGTTCTATGTGGAATCGATGGAGCCCCGAGGTAGAGGGGCCCTCTATTTGCGCTTTGAGCAGTTGAAAAAACGGTTGTGGGAGGAGGGACTCTTTGCCGCTGAGCGGAAAAGGCCGCTGCCATTTTTACCACGGGCCATCGGGATCGTCACCTCTCTGAGGGGGGCGGCGCTCCAGGACATGATTCGACTCCTAGGTGATCGGTTCCCGGACCGCAGGGTAGTGATTTGGCCGGTAAAGGTTCAGGGAGAAGGGGCGGCCTTAGAGATTGCGCAGGGGATCAAGGAGCTCGGTGAATCCGGGTTGGTCGAGGTAATGATTGTGGGGCGCGGAGGCGGATCACTCGAGGATCTCTGGGCCTTTAATGAGGAAGTCGTGGCGCGAGCGATTTTTGCGGCTCCCGTTCCGGTCATCTCTGCAGTTGGTCATGAGATTGATTTTACCATAGCAGATTTTGTCGCCGACCATCGTGCCCCGACTCCCACTGCGGCTGCTGAAATGGTGGTCCCACGCAAGGAGGAGCTCGTGGCCCAAATCCAGAGCTCAGAGGGTCGCCTGATCAGGGCGACTCAGGCCGCGCTTTATAATCGCAGGCAGATCGCTGAAAGGTTAATGCGCAGGCTGGTTGACCCGACGCGGCGGCTCCAGGAGAACCAGGTTCGCTTGGATGAGCTTTCGGTCGCCCTGTGGCGCCGTTTTAAGAATTCTCTGGACCGCTTTAAGGACCGCTTGGCTCGTCCTTCAGAGCGGTTGGGAAGCTTGAGCCCCCTGGCGGTCTTGGAGCGCGGGTACAGCATCGTATACAGGATGCCTGACCGGCTTGTGGTGAAAGATAGCAGTTCGGTCAAGGCGGGGGACCTCCTCCGTATTGCCTTTGCTCGCGGGAGCTCACTGTCCAGGGTCGAAGAGAGCGAATGAGATGAGGGCCCTGGGGCTTCTCCCCCTATCCTTATATATAGTCTCTCTCCTTGCCCGTGCTTCATTTGCCGGCGAGATTTCCTTGTTGGTATTCCCTGAGTCCCGCGCAGTTTTTCAGGGGGGAGTGGTGGTGATTAGCGTTTCGGGAAAAGGTCTTGCAGGGATGAGGGCGTTTCACCGCGATCGTGAGGTGCCCTTTTTCCCCACAGGGGAGAGTGGTTCGTACAGGGCCCTGTTGGGGGTGGATCTGGAAGAGAGGCCTGGGCCGATGAAGGTGTCCATCAGGGCCCGGGGAAAAGGGGAGAAGAAGGTGCCCCTTGTGATGCAGATTAAGAAAAAGGAATTTTTGACGGAGAGGCTGTCCGTCTCTGCTGCCTTTGATCGCTTTGATGAGAAGACGCTTGAGAGGATTCGTCGAGAGAAGAAACGGATAGTTCGGCTGTGGTCGGGTTCGAGTCGGCAGCGTTGGTGGCGGGGCCGCTTTGTTGCCCCGGTCCCAGGAGAGATTACTTCCCAGTTCGGCCGGCGCAGGATCATCAACGGGTCCCCTCGGTCTCCCCATGGGGGGGTCGACCTGAGGGCCTCTCAGGGGGCGGAGGTCGTTGCTGCGAATCACGGAAGGGTCGTCCTCCGGGACCATTTTTTCTTTAGCGGGAAGAGCATTGTTCTGGATCACGGGGGAGGACTCTATACGATGTACTTTCATCTCTCGGAGTTCCGTGCGGAGGAGGGCTCCCAGGTTCGGAAGGGCGAGGTGATCGGCCGGGTCGGGATGACCGGCAGGGTAACGGGGCCTCACCTCCACTGGGGGGTGCGGTTGAACAGGGCAAGGGTGGATCCGTTCGAGTTGTTGAAGGGGGTTTGGGAAGAACGATTCCAATAACGAAGAAATAAAACCTCCGTGGGGTTGAAAGACCCTGGCCTTAGGCTAATACTTGACTGTTGGAGAGAGGGCAATGGCCAAAAAAGAGCAGGAAAAAAAGAAATTCGAAGAGGCGCTTGGAGAGCTTGAAGAAGTGGTGGAACAACTCGAGTCTGGAGACCTTTCCCTGGAGAATTCCTTGGCCGCGTTCGAAAAGGGCGTCGGGTTGGTAAAGTTATGTAATCAAAAGCTCGCCGAGGTAGAAAAAAAAATAGAGTTGTTAGTCAAGGACAGGGATGGAAAACTGCAACTAACACCTCTGGACGATCTGGGTGGGGAAGATGCCGGGGAGGGGGAGAGATAATCCATCACTGCATGGACATTCACCACTATCTAAAAGATCGACAGGGACTCATTGACCGCACCCTTGAAAGATATCTCAGAGGATGGAAGCAGCATCCGAAAAACCTTAATAAGGCGATGCACTATAGCGTTTTCTCAGGAGGGAAAAGGCTGCGCCCCATCCTTACTCTGGCTGTGGGGGGGCTGTTCGGGGCCAAGAGCAGAGTCCTCCTACCATTTGCCTGTACCCTGGAATTGATCCATACCTATTCGCTCATCCATGATGATTTACCCGCCCTGGACAATGACGACCTGAGGAGGGGGAAGCTGACCAGCCATAAACTCTTCGGTGAGGGGATAGCCCTCTTGTCGGGAGATGCCCTGCTGGCGGAGGCCTTTCACTTGATGACCAGGCCTCAGTCGGTGCGCGCCCTGGACTGCATGCTCGTTGTGGAGCTGGTCCGCGAGATATCTCATGCCGCAGGTGTTGATGGGTTAGTGGGAGGTCAGGCGGTTGATCTGGAGGTGGGGGGCCAGACGATGGATATAGCGACGGTTGAATACATCCATGCGCGCAAGACTGGGGCGCTTTTCCTCACGGCCGCCCGGGTCGGGGCCAGGATCGGACGAGCAGCACCAAAGGATTTGCGCAGAATAAGCCGCTATGCGGAGCGCCTGGGGCTCGCGTTCCAAATAACGGATGACATTTTGGATGCTGGAAATTCTTCGGGTGAAGCAAAGCAATCCGAAAACCACAATGACAATAATAATAAGGAGGCAGAAAAAGCGACCTATCCCTCCGTGGCGGGTCTTCCCACGGCCAGGGCACGGGTCCGGGAGCTGCTGAAAAACTGCTTGAAGGAAGTTGAGCCCTTTGGTATCGCTGCGGACCCTCTGAGAGGGATCGCACAATTCGTTGTGGAACGGGCTGTTTAGGCACGTTCCGAGAGAAAAAACACAGAGGGGCGCTGTGTGATCAATAATTCGGAGTGGGAGTGGACACGGCCTGGTGGTCTCATGAAGAGAGTGCGCAACCTGGATCGGACCCTTTAATATGGCAGGACTTCTAGACCGTATTCATACCCCGGCTGACATTTCCAATTTGAGTTTTGATGAGCTTGGCCTTCTGGCCGGGGAGGTGCGAAAAGAAGTGCTCTCGATCGTCTCAGAGGTGGGGGGGCATCTGGCCTCCACCCTTGGTGCGGTCGAGCTGACACTGGCCCTGCACTATGTTTTCAAGACCCCTGAGGATCGGATCGTCTGGGATACCGGACATCAGGCTTATGCCCATAAGCTCATTTGCGAGAGACGGGATAAGTTACCAACCATCCGTCAGCTCGGCGGGCTCAGCGGTTTTTTGAGCCGTGAGGAGAGCAGATACGATGTCTTTGGCGCAGGACATGCGGGGACGTCGGTCTCGGCTGCCCTCGGCATGGTTGAAGCGAAGTTTTTACAGGGGGCGGATCGAAAAGTCGTGGCCGTCGTGAGCGACGGGTGCCTGAGCGCGGGCCTCACCTTCGAGGGGCTGAACCAGGCGGGCCATCTTAATAAGGATCTGATTGTGGTGCTCAATGACAATTCGATCTTCATTGACCCCCGGGTCGGGTCCATCTCTTCCTTCCTGAGCCGTCAGCTCACCACGGACCTGGCAGTCAAATTGCAAAAGAATCTCGTCCATGTCCTGCGTACCCTTCCGAGGGTAGGTGAGAATCTCTACCAGGTGGCCCGCAGGATCAAGGAATCCTTTATCGGTTTCGTAACACCCGGGTTTCTCTTTGAGGCCTTGGGTTTCCAATACGTAGGTCCTATCGACGGTCACAACATTGAGGAGATGGTTCGCACTTTAGAGAACGTAAAGAGGATCGAGCGGCCCACGTTGGTCCATGTGATCACCAAGAAGGGAAAGGGATACGAATGGGCAGAGAGGGACCCGGTTCGATATCACAGCGTCTCCCCCTTTCACGTCCTCACCGGCAAGCCCAAGAAAGAAAAGGGGGGTGTCCCTTCGTTTACCGAAGTCTTCTCTCGCTCCTTGATTCAGTTGGCCAGGGATAATCCGAACGTCGTTGGGATCACGGCGGCCATGGGGAGCGGAACGGGGATTGACAAATTCGCGAAGGAGATTCCAGATCGCTCGTATGACGTGGGGATCGCCGAGCAACATGCGGTGACCTTTGCCGCGGGGATGGCGGTTGAAGGTCTTATCCCAGTGGTGACCATCTACTCTACTTTCTTGCAAAGGGCGTATGACCAGATCCTGCATGACGTCTGCATCCAGAACCTCCATGTGGTTTTTGCCCTGGATCGGGGTGGGTTGGTCGGAGCGGATGGCCCGACCCATCACGGGGTTTTCGATTTTGCTTATATGCGTTCGATCCCCAATATGGTGATCATGGCCCCAAAGGATGAAAACGAGCTTCAGCATATGCTTAAAACTGCAGTTGATCATAGGGGCCCTGTCTCCCTGCGTTATCCGAGGGGTGAAGGATGGGGAGTGGAGATGGAAAGTGAGGTCCGTGCGCTCGAGATTGGTAAAGGGGAACTTTTACGCGAGGGAAAAGACATTCTGATTGTGGGTATAGGGAACACGGTTATCCCCGCCTTGAGGGCCGCCGTGGATCTTTCTCAACTGGGAATCGATGCCGCGGTGGTGAACGCACGCTTTGTGAAACCCCTGGACCGGGAGTTGTTCTTGGGACTCTTGACTGAGATTTTTACGGTCATCACGGTGGAGGACCATGCGCTGCAAGGGGGATTTGGTAGCGCCTTTTTAGAGTTTTTGGCAGAGGAGGGCCTTACCGGGGTCAGGATAAAGTGTCTTGGGATACCAGACCGCTTTATACCGCACGGGACGCAGGAGGAGCTCAGAAAGATGTGTGGCATCGATAAAGACTCGATAGCCAAGATGGCGCTGCAAATCATGCGCCAGGAGAAAATGAGAAAAAAGGGGGGATGGGAAAGAGGGCACGCTTAGACTGGATTCTGATGGAGCGTGGGCTTGTGGCCAGCCGCGAAGAAGGACGAAGGCGGATTATGGTAGGGGAGGTGCTGGTCAAGGACCGGTCCGTCACCAAGGCTGGGGCCTTGGTGGATCCTGATGCCCCGATACGACTCACCGGTAAGGTCCTTCCCTATGTTAGCCGCGGGGGGTTGAAGCTGGAGCGGGCACTCGATGAATTTGAAATCAAGACGCGTGACAGGATTGTCCTTGATGTGGGTGCCTCGACCGGGGGGTTTACGGATTGTCTCCTTGCCAGAGGGGCTCGTCGAGTCTATGCCGTAGACGTTGGTTATGGACAGCTTGATTGGGGGCTGAGAAATGACCCGCGTGTCCTTGTTTTAGAAAAGAAAAATATCCGATACCTTCGGCCTGAGGAGCTGCCTGTTTCGCCGGAGTTGGCAGTGATCGATGTGTCGTTTATCTCGCTCCGTCTAGTCATTCCGAAGGTCGTCAAGCTCTTGCCTCGGGAGGGCGAAATCCTGGCCCTGATCAAGCCCCAGTTTGAGGTGGGAAAGGGAAAAGTTGGTAAAGGGGGAGTGGTGCGGGCCCCCGGGGAACACAGCAGGGTTATAGCAGAGATTCGGGAGGCCGCTGAAAAATCAGGGCTCGAAGTGGGAGGGGTGACCGAGTCCCCTCTTATGGGGCCGAAAGGGAACAAGGAGTTTTTTATTTATTTGATTATTAGGTAACCCCGCGGCTTGCTTCACTAACCTAGGTATCTCGCAAAGGCGCAAAGCACGCCAAGTTCGGAGAAATAGGAAAATATTTTTCCTTGCGGTCTTGGCGTCTTGGCGAGAAAATCTTTGCTGCAATCGATGAATTTCCACCACAATTTTGACGGGGAGCCCCTTAGCTTGACTTGGCGGAAGGATGCTATATATTGATAAACTTGGGGCTGTTGTTCGAAACAAAACCGCACCCGCCGTTGGGGAGTAATTGGAAGCAATGACCGGAGTTAGAATTAGAGACAATGAGTCTATTGAAAGCGCCATCCGCCGTTTCAAAAAAACTTGCGAAAAGGCAGGCATCCTGGCGGAATTGCGCAAGCGGGAACATTACGAAAAACCGAGCGTCAAGAGGAAAAGGAAGGCAATAGCGGCAAGGAAGAGGGCCTTGAAGCGTTTTCGGACTTACCGCACTTATTAAACAGAGGAAGCCCCTAAGCCCTTGTTCTCCATCTACGGAGGGGGGCAAAGGGCAATTGGTTTTTTGAGTCTGTACTTCCACTCTAGAGCTGGATGTAGCGCGTCGTGAGTATTCTCGATCTGATCCTGTTCTTTCTTCTTGCCCTCTTTGCCGTTAGAGGTTATTTCAAAGGGCTATTTCGAGAAACATTCTCTCTCCTGGGTCTTTTTATCGGTTTTCTTGTAGCGGTCCAGTACGATGAGCCAGTGTCAGCGCTAGGGCAGAGCTACTGGAGCGTTTCCCCTATCATCCTCAAGGTCGTAGTTTTTATTGTCCTTTTCTTCGTTGTCTACTTTGCCTTTAACCTGGTAGGTGGGTTTCTCCATCGATCGGCCAAAATGCTCTTTCTAGCGGGCTTTAACCGGTTTGGTGGAATCCTGTTGGGTACCGGAAAGGGTGCCGCGGTTTTGGCTCTGATTCTCTTCCTCTTGGGTTCTTCTTCTTTTCTCCCGAAACAGATTAGGCAGAAGGTGGATGACTCCTACCTTGCGCCTTCGCTCTATCGGTTGGGCCAAGGGCTCGTTGAAATCGGTAGGGACACGCTTTTTTCCCGCTTATGGGCGAAGAAAAATAACGGAGTCGGTTCAGATTCCGCTTAGGGAATTGGAATGATCTCAGACGAGAAGATCAGAGAGATTAGGGAGCGCGCATCCATCGTGGAGGTAATATCCGATTATCTGACCCTAAAGAAGGTTGGCAGTAATTACCTCGGACTCTGTCCTTTTCATGCAGAAAAAACCCCCTCTTTTACGTCGAACGAAGAAAAGGGGATCTTTCATTGCTTTGGTTGTGGCGCAGGTGGAAACGTTTTCAATTTCCTGATGCAGTATGATCACCTGAATTTCCCGGAAGCCGTGGAGAGAGTGGGAAGACGTTACGGGATTGTGATTCAGCGTGTTGAGGGATCGCTGGCCAGAAGGGAGGGAGAAAGGAAAGAGGGCCTGTACCGCTTAAACGAATGGGCGGCCGCCTATTTTCAGAAGGCACTTTACAAACATCCAGAGAGAGATAGGGTAGCTAGGTATCTCAAGGCACGGGGAGTGGAAGAGCAAATCGCCCGACGTTTTGCCTTGGGCTACGCCCCGTCCGGAGGTTACAGATTGGCGAGTTCCGTCCAAAAAGAAGGGTTGTCGATGAGCGATGCGGTCCGCCTGGGGCTCTTGAGCGATAAAGGGCAGGGTCGGTACGGAGAAAGGTTTTTTGGACGGTTGATGTTTCCCATCATGGATCCTGCAGGAAAGGTGGTGGGATTCGGTGGCAGGGTCATTGATGAGGGCCTGCCCAAGTATCTCAATTCTGCCGAGACCCCTCTCTTTCACAAGAGTGCGCAGGTCTATGGTCTCTTTCAGGCCAAGGAGTCTATTCGTGCGGTGGACCGGGTAGTGGTAGTGGAAGGCTATCTGGATGTTTTGGCCCTGGCCCAGTCCGGGATCTCTTATGTGGTGGCGACATTGGGTACGTCTCTCACTCCCGACCATGTCCGGATCCTCAGGCGCTATACGAAAAACGTGATCGCCCTGTTCGACGGAGATGAGGCAGGAAGAAAAGCGGCGGCCCGCAGCTTTGAGATATTCGTTGAAGGTGGATTGCTAGGTCAGGCTGCCTTCCTGCCCGATGGGGAAGATCCTGACAGCTTCGTCCGATCTCGAGGGAAGGAGTCTTTGGAGGCCGTCATCGACCAGGCAATTCCACTGGCAGATTACTTTTTAACCTGGCTGGAGGGCCAGTACGGGAAGAGCCTTGAAGACAAGAGCCGGATTGCTCAGGAGATCAGTCGCGTCCTGACCAAGGTCCGTAACCCCTTCGAGGTCGATTTACTGATCCGACGGGCTACAGACCTTCTGGGGATTCGAGAGGAACTGCTGCGTCAGCCTCCAGTCTCTAGCCGCGGGGTTTCTACCCCTCACCGGGATCGGCCAGGGCAGGACCTCACAGGCCGGGTGCGTGAGGACCTGGCGGAGTCCTCTCTGGTGACCCTGATGCTGTGCTTCCCTTCTTTGCTCGCGCGTGTAGGGGAAGTGGCGGAAATCGATAGACTCGTCAGCTCAAAGTGGCGGGGAATTGTCCGTGGAATACTCTCCGAGTGGAGGGAGCGGGGGAAGGTGGATGTGGCACATCTGACACAGAGTTTTCCTCCTGAGCAGGCCGCCGAGGTTGCCGCGCTTGCGCTTCAAGGAGAGACCATAGGGGAGGACGAGGGCGATCGGATGGCGGAGGATTGTCTCTTCTATCTGAAACGAAAGTATCTGAAGGGGTTGGAGGAGGATCTACGCAAGGCAATCCGCGTTGCGGAAGAAAGAAAAGATGATAAAGATAAAAGAGAGAGGATGATCGAATGGCAAGAGGTCGTACGAAGAAAACAACATTTAGTCCACCAGCGGTCGTTCCCCAGAACGGCAATCCGCTAGAGTTCGCCAAAGGGCGTGGCGGTCCTAGGGGCCGCAAGAGAAATAGCAAAGAGGTCAAGAAGCTCATCGACCTAGGTAAGGAGAAAGGCTACCTTACCTACAATGAGCTGAATGACATACTCCCGCCTAACATCGTATCACCGGATCAGATCGATGATGTCATGACGATCTTTGGTGAGATGGATATTGAGGTAGTTGACTCTAATCAAAGGTCTGCCGTTAAGACTCAAACCGATGAGGTTGTTGAAGAGGAGGAAGATGAGGAACGGGAAGTCGAACCGGAGGGGGATGGGGAAGCGTTGGGCAGGATCGGGGATCCGGTGCGGATGTACCTCCGGGAGATGGGGACTGTCTCCCTTCTCAGCCGAGAGGGTGAGGTAGTGATCGCCAAGGAGATCGAGGCAGGGGACAAACAGGTCATCGACGAGGCCCTCTCCTGCCCTTTAGCCCTACACTATGTCATCGACCTAGCGGAGAAGATCCAGAATCACGAAATTCGGGTCAGGGAAGTCGTCGACGACATTGACGATGACATGGAATACCTTGAGGATGAGGAAGTACATGAGAAGAAGCTCCTGGAACAGACATCCAAGTTGTGCCGGCTGGACAAAGAAAAACAGCAGATCGAGAGAAAGCTCAAGAGGAAGCTCCTCTCAAGTCGACAGAAGGGTATTTTTCTAGAGTCCCTCGCCAAGCAACAGGAAAAGGTTTTAAAGGCTCTCAAAGGCCTTCAACTTAATCGCATTCAGGTCGATATCATCGGGAACAAGCTCAAGGTGGCATTGAATCAATTGCAGCAGCTGAAAAACCGGGTGCGCAAGTTTGAAAAGAAGACAGGGAGGCCGGCCGATGAGATCCTCAAGCTTATTCCTGGAAGGAATGGGCACAAGAAGAATTGGCAGCGGGCTACAGGAAGCCTTCGGATGAGTCAGAAGGCGATTGAACAAATGGGGGAAGGGATCCGCAGTGCGCGGAGAGAGAACAGATGGGTGGAGAGGGAACTCGAGATGCCGGCGGAAGAGATCGAACGGCGGGTTTCCTCCATTATCAAAGGAGAAATCAGTGCGGCCCGCGCTAAGAAACAGTTGATTGAAGCCAATCTTCGCCTGGTCGTCAGCATTGCGAAAAAATATACCAACCGCGGGCTCCAGTTTCTGGATCTGATCCAAGAGGGAAACATCGGTCTTATGAAGGCGGTGGACAAGTTTGAGTATCAACGGGGCTATAAGTTTTCCACTTACGCCACATGGTGGATTCGCCAAGCGATCACGCGTGCCATTGCCGATCAGGCCCGGACTATTCGTATCCCCGTCCATATGATTGAGACCATTAACAAGCTGATCCGTACTTCTCGCTACCTTGTCCAAGAGATCGGGCGCGAACCAACCCCAGAGGAGATTGCCATCAAGATGGAGATTCCCCTCGACAAGGTACGCAAGGTTCTGAAAATTGCCAAGGAGCCGATATCCTTGGAAACCCCGGTTGGGGAGGAAGAGGACAGCCATTTAGGCGATTTTATCGAAGACAAGCGGATCATCCCGCCATCCGATGCCGTGGTCAACATCAACCTTCAAGAGCAGACCAAGAAGGTCCTGGCAACCTTGACTCCGCGCGAGGAGCAGGTTCTGAGAATGCGCTTTGGTATCGGGGAAAAGTCAGATCATACCCTGGAAGAGGTTGGTCAGAAGTTTGCGGTGACCAGAGAACGTATCCGCCAGATCGAGGCCAAGGCGCTGCGCAAGCTCAGGCATCCGAGCCGGACCAAAAGGCTCAAGACCTTTATGGAAGGCTAACGCCTTCTGATCTCCGTATCCAGAATCCTGAATTTAACATTCAGAAGTTCTGCAAAGCGACATTCGGGCCCATAGCTCAGCTGGTTAGAGCCACCGGCTCATAACCGGTAGGTCCCTGGTTCGAATCCAGGTGGGCCCACCTACCTCTTCACCTGACATTTTCCCTACTTGCCCCCGGTCTGCCTCC